>DATBHQ010000121.1:0-6007 GCA_036557385.1 Solirubrobacterales bacterium
CTCGGTGAAGGTGCCCTTGTAGAGGCCGGCCGCGGCGATCGAGCTGACCATGTGGAAGCGCTTGGCGTCGAGCGCCTCTGCGAGCCGGACGGCCTCGCGGGTCCCCTCGACGTTGGCGACGCGCTGGCTCTCCGCGTCCGCGGTCATGTCGTAGATCGCGGCCAGGTGGAAGAAGTGGTCGATCTCCCCCCGCAGCTCGTCGATGACCTCCTCGCAGCCGAGCTTCTCCTGGGAGAGGTCGCCGATCACGGGCACGATCCGGCCCTCGTGGGCGCCCCAGCGGCTTCGCAGCTCCTCGAGCCGGCCCCGGGATCCCTCGCGTACCAGCACGTAGATCGTGCCCTCCCGCTCCAGCAGCTGCTCGACGAGGTTGCGGCCGATGAACCCGGTCGCGCCGGTCACGAAGTAGCTCATCTCACCTCCCCTCCTTCCACTGCGGGGAACTTACACCGACCGCGCCTTCCGACGCAGGGGGTTTGGCCGAGGAGGTGCGAGCGCAATAATCAAGTCGTGGGGATCTTCTACGACCCCGCCAGCACCCCCGGCCCAGAGCGGGACGAGCGGCTCAGCGCAGCCGCTGGGCGCGTCGAGCTGCGGCCGGCGGAGCGGGCCGCCTGGCTCGGGACGCGATCACTCGCCTGTCCGAACTGCGACATGCCGCTCGCGATCGCCGGACCGGTTCGCTTCTCAGACGTGATCGCCTGCGCGTTCTGCGAGACGACCGCGCCCACCCGGGAGTTCCTCCGGGAGCAGGGATGGCCGGCTGTCGACCTGATCGCCCGCATCGGATAGGAGCGGGCAGCAGCGTTCCTGGCAGGCAGATTTAGGGAACGTCATACAGTTAGTAAGGGGAATGGCCACTAAGCAGAAGGTGCAGCTTCTTATGCCCGAGATGGGCGAGTCGGTGACTGAGGGCACCGTGCTCGAGTGGCATGTCTCCGAGGGCGATTCGGTCGAGGAGGGCGACACGATGGTCGAGGTCTCGACCGACAAGGTCGATGCCGAGGTCCCCGCCCCGGCCTCCGGGACCGTCAGCAAGATCATCGTGCAGGTGGACGAGGAGGTCGATGTCGGCAAGCCGCTGGCGGAGATCGACCCGAACGGCGGCGCCCCTTCCAAGGAGGTTGAAGCGCCCGCAGACGAGGCGGACTCTGAGGATTCTGAGACGGAGTCCGCCGAAGCCGAGGACGCTTCTTCTGATGGCGAAGCCAGCTCAAACGGAGCTGGGGAATCCACCACCGCCACCACGGACGACTCCTCCGTCTCCGCCGGGAAGGAGCTGGAGGGCGGCGGCCTGGAGATCGTGATGCCCGAGATGGGCGAGTCCGTGACCGAGGGAACGGTGCTCGAGTGGCACGTCTCCGAGGGCGATCAGATCGCGGAGGGCGACACCGTCGTCGAGGTGTCAACCGACAAGGTCGACGCGGAGGTCCCGGCACCTGCCTCGGGGACGATCACCAAGATCCTGGTCGGCCCTGACGAGACCGTCGAGGTCGGCAAGCCGCTCGCCGAGATGGCGAAGGGCGAAGCTCCGGAACGCGCCGAGGCGCCCGCGAAGGAGCCCGAGGAGCCCACCGAGGCCGCGCAAGCTGACGACGGCGCGCGCGCCACACCCGTCGCCCGCCGCGCCGCCAAGGCGAACGGCGTGGACCTCTCCGGAGTGAAGGGCACCGGCTCGGGCGGGAAGATCACCAAGGCCGACGTTCTTGACGGAGGCGATGGAGCGGCAGTGCCGGCCGCGATCGAGGGAGAGGCGAAGCCGCTCCGCGGCCCCGCCGGGACTCTGGCCCGGGCGATGAACGAGAGCCGCTCGATCCCGACGGCCACCTCCTTCCGCGAGCTCGCCGTCGACACGCTCGACGCCAAGCGCAAGGCGCTCAACGAGGTGCTCAAGGAGCGCGGCATGAAGGTGAGCTTCACCCACCTGATCGCCTGGGCGATCGTCCAGGCCGCCCAGGAGTGGCCGGTGATGGCGCGGCACTACGAGGAGGCCGACGGCAAGCCGACCGTCGTGGAGCCGGGCAGCGTCAACCTCGGGATCGCGGTGGACGTCGAGCGCAAGGGCCAGCGCTCCCTGCTCGTGCCCTGCATCAAGGGCGCGGACCAGCTCGACTTCTCCGGCTTCCACTCCTACTACGAGGAGCTGATCACCAAGACGCGGGAGAACAAGCTCACCGCGGACGACTTCCAGGGGACCAACATCAGCCTCACCAACCCGGGCGGCCTGGGGACCGTCGCCTCGGTCCCGCGCCTGATGGCCGGACAGGGCACGATCATCGCCTGCGGGTCGCTCGCCTACCCGGTCGAGTGGCGCCACGCTCCGCCGGAGAAGATCAAGGCGCTCGGGGTCTCGAAGGTGATGACGATGACCTCCACCTATGACCACCGCGTGATCCAGGGGGCGGAGTCCGGGTCCTTCCTGCGGCGGATCGAGGACCTGCTCCAGGGCGAGGACGAGTTCTACGAGTCGGTCGCCGGCGATCTCGGCATCGACTCCGGATCGATCAGCGCGGCCCACCCCGCGTCGGCCTCCGCGCCCCCTCTGCCCGCCGCGGGCGCCGGGGCGGTCCAGGCCCCCGTGGCGAAGCCGGACACGGAGCTGCTCCAGGCCGTCCAGGCGGCGACCTCGCTGCTCAAGGCCTACCGGACGCACGGCCACCTGGCGGCGCGGCTCGACCCGCTCGGCTCGGAGCCGAAGGGCGACCCCGCGCTCCAGCCCGAGAACGTGAACCTGACGCCGGAGCTGATGTCCCAGATCCCGGCCGAGATCCTCCGGATCGGGGTCGGGGGCGAGACGCTGCTCGAGGCGCTCCCGCGTATGCGCGAGGCGTACTGCGGCACGATCGCCTACCAGATCGAGCACCTATCCTCGCACCAGCAGCGGATGTGGCTGCGCGACATGATCGAGACGGGCTGGCACCGCAAGCCGCTCGAGCCGGAGGAGAAGCATCAGCTGCTCGATCAGCTGATCGACGTCTTCGGCTTCGAGCGCTATCTGGAGAAGGCCTACCTGGGCCAGAAGATGTTCTCGATCGAGGGCCTCGACACCGTGGTGCCGATGCTCAACGAGATCTTCGAGATGGCCCACACCGAGGGCGCGCATGACGTCGTCATCGGGATGGCGCACCGCGGCCGACTCAGCGTGCTGGCCCACAACATCGGCCGGCCCGTCGAGGCGATCCTGGCCGAGTTCGAGGGGGCCAAGGCCATCGAGGCCGTCAAGTCGCTGGCGGCGATTCCGACCGGCGGGACGGGCGACGTCAAGTACCACTACGGCCACAGCGGCGTGTTCGCGGCGAAGGACGGCTCGGAGATCGGAGTTCGCCTCTACCCGAACCCGAGCCATCTCGAGTACGTCAATCCCGTGGTGACCGGCGCCGCGCGCGCCTCCCAGACCACCCGGCAGGACGGCCGCATCGAGCACGATCCGATGGCCGCCGTGCCCGTGCTGCTGCACGGCGATGCGGCCTTCCCGGCGCAGGGGGTGGTCGCCGAGACGCTCAACCTCCAGTCGCTGAACGGCTACGCGACCGGCGGCACCGTCCACCTCATCCAGAACAACCAGATCGGCTTCACCACCGACCCGGAGGAGGGTCGCTCTACGCCCTACGCCGCCGACATGGCGAAGGGCTTCAACGTCCCGATCATCCACGTCAACTCCGACGACCCCGAGGCCTGCCTGGCGGCCGCCCGGCTGGCCATGGCGTATCGCGAGCGGTGGGGCCGCGACGTGGTGATCGACGTGATCGGCTACCGGCGCTTCGGCCACAACGAAACCGACGAGCCGGCCTACACGCAGCCGCTGATGGCCCAGAAGATCAAGGAGCACCCGCCCGTCAGCCAGCTCTATGCCGAGGAGCTGGTGAAGGAGGGGCTCGTCACCCCGGATGAGGTCTCCGAGCGCAACGACGAGCGGCAGCGGGCCCTGAGGGCAGCGCACGACGAGCTCCGGCAGAAGATCGACTCGGGCGACTACGCCGACCCCACGGCGACCGGAACCAGCGAGCTGGACCGGACCCGCAGCCCGAGCGTCGATACCGCCGTGCCCGAGGCCGAGCTTCGCAAGCTGAACGAGGAGCTGCTGCGGGTCCCGGACAGCTTCACGATCCACCGCAAGCTGCGCAAGCCTCTGTCGCGCCGGCTCGACGCGATGAACGAGGGCGGAATCGAGTTCGGCCACGCCGAGACGCTCGCGCTCAGCTCGCTGCTCACCGAGGGCGTGCACATCCGGTTCACCGGCCAGGACACCGAGCGCGGCACCTTCTCCCACCGCCACCTCGTCCTCCACGACGAGAAGACGGGCCTGCGCTACGCGCCAATCCAGAATCTGCCGGAGGCGACCGCGCCGCTCGAGCTCCACAACAGCCCGCTGTCGGAGTCCGCCTGCCTGGGCTTCGAGTACGGCTACTCGGCGCACTCCCCTGACAGCCTGGTCCTCTGGGAGGCCCAGTTCGGCGACTTCGACAACGCCGCACAGGTGATCATCGACAGCTTCATCGTCTCGGCGGAGGCGAAGTGGGGCCAGACCTCGAGGCTCACACTGCTGCTGCCGCACGGCTACGAGGGCGCCGGCCCCGAGCACTCGAGCGCCCGGATCGAGCGCTTCATCCAACTCGCCGCCGAGGGGAACATCCGTATCGCCAACCCTTCGACCGCCGCGCAGTACTTCCACCTCCTCCGCCGGCAGGCCCACATCGCGAAGGCGCGCCCGATGGTGGTCTTCACACCCAAGGGCCTGCTCCGCCTCCCGCGGGCGACATCGGTCCTCGAGGACCTCACGGCGGGCTCGTTCCAGTTCGTGCTCGACGATCCGCGGGCGCAGGACCGTAAGGGGAAGGTCGAGCGCCTCGTCCTCTGCAGCGGCAAGATCTACTACGACATCGATGCCGCGCCGAAGCGGGAGGAGATCGAAACCGTCGCGATCGCCCGCGCCGAGCTCCTCTACCCGTTCGCGAAGGAGCAGATCGCGGAGGTGATCTCGAGCTACCCGAGCCTCAAGGAGATCGTCTGGGTGCAGGAGGAGCCGCGGAACATGGGCGCCTGGTCGGTGATGCAACGCCGGATGCCGGAGCTCCTGCCCGAGGGCGTCGAGCTCGGCTACATCGGGCGCCCGCCGCGAGCCAGCCCCGGCGAGGGCTACGCCGTGGCCCACACCAAGGAGCAGGAGCGCATCGTGCTCACGGCCCTGATGGGCCGCGCGGATCCGGCTTAGGCCTCGGCCGCCACCAATCTCGGCTAGTACGACGGTCGTAGTACTTGGGACCGATCCCTCCGATGAAAGGAGAAACCGATGACGGTCAGCCGAAGAGCTTGGATCGCAATCGGAATCCTCGCGGTGGTCGCTGCGATCGTCGTGGTGGCTCTCGTCGCCTCTGGCGGAGGAAGCCCCGGCAGCGGCTACTAGCCCTCGTTCGCCCATTCCACGCCGGCCAGACCGGCTTAACTAGGGCAGTGGCCGGCGCCCCACATACTCGGCGACCACAAACACCGTCGCCGGATCTACCGCTGCCCAAGCCGGTCCCCGGCAGGCTCTTCACGTGGGTCAAGTACGCCTCCTGGTTCGAGTCGGGGCTGTTCGCGGCGCTGCTCTTCTTCTGGCTCGCGCCCGGCCATGACTCCCAGACCTCCCTGTTCGGGCTCCTGCACGGCATCGGCTACCTCGGGCTGCTCGCGCTGATCCTCTGGGCGGTCCTGCGCCGGGAGGCTCCCTGGCCGCTGCTCGCGGCATCCCTGACACCCGTCGGGCCCTTCGGGACCCTGATCGGGGTCGAGCTGATCGAGCGCCGCGGCTGGGGGATCGAGCGCCGCGAGGCCCTTCTCGACGGAAGTGGTTGACACCGCCGGACGAATCGGGGGATAATCGCCTCGCAAGGCGGGAGGACGTACTACCTTCATAAGACTCGTCCCGGGGCCAGTCCCGCCTCCCGGGACGATCGCGTCGGAAATCCCTCCCTGGCTACCGACGCGCAGGCGTGGCGCGGGCCGTGTGGACCCCCTGCCTCCCGCG
>DATBHQ010000122.1:0-29053 GCA_036557385.1 Solirubrobacterales bacterium
CCAGCACATGGTCCGCGGCCGCACCACCGCGCCTCCCGGCCTGATCCTCGGCCACGAGATCACCGGCGAGGTCATCGAGACCGGCCCCGGCGTCGAGTTCATCAAGGAGGGCGACCTCTGCTCGGTGCCCTTCAACATCGCCTGCGGCCGCTGCCGCAACTGCAAGGAGGGCCACACGGGCGTCTGCCTGCACACGAACCCCGACCGCCCCGGCTCGGCGTACGGCTACGTCGACATGGGCGGCTGGGTCGGGGGTCAGGCGAACTTCGTGATGGTCCCGTACGCGGACTGGAACCTGCTCAAGTTCCCGGACAAGGATCAGGCGATGGAGAAGATCCTCGACCTGACGATGCTCTCGGACATCTTCCCGACGGGCTACCACGGCTGCGTCACGGCGGGTGTGGGCTCGGGGTCGACGGTCTACATCGCCGGCGCGGGCCCGGTGGGCCTGGCGGCGGCGCACTCGGCCCAGTTCCTGGGGGCCGCGGTGGTGATCGTCGGCGACCGGATCCCCGAGCGGCTCGAGCAGGCTCGATCGTTCGGTTGCGAGACCCTGGACATCTCGAAGGGCGACCCGAAGGACCAGATCGAGCAGATCCTCGGCGAACCCGAGGTCGACTGCGCGGTGGACGCCGTGGGCTTCGAGGCCCGCGGCCACGGGGAGGGCGCGAGCGAGGAGTCGCCGGCGACGGTCCTCAACTCGATCATGGACGTGACCAAGGCCGCCGGCCGGCTGGGCATTCCCGGCCTCTACGTCACCGGTGACCCGGGTGCCGTGGACGAGGCCGCGAAGGAGGGCTCCCTCTCGATCCGGATCGGCCTGGGATGGGCCAAGTCCCACGTCTTCACCACCGGACAGTGCCCGGTCATGCGCTACCACCGCGGCCTGATGAACGCGATCCTCAACGACCGAGTGCAGATCGCCGACGCGGTGAACGCCACCGTGATCACGCTCGACGAGGCCCCGAACGGATATGAGGACTTCGACAAGGGTGCAGCCCGGAAGTTCGTGCTCAACCCGAACGGTCTGATCGCGAACTAGCTCCGGGAGGCGCCGCCCGCGCCTCATTAGGATGGCGCCCGAGATGATCAGCCGTCCGGTCGCGCTCATGGCCCTGTGCGTCGCCGCCGCGTCCGGCCTGCTGGTCCCCGGTGCAGCCGGCGCAAAGAGGAAGCCGAGCTCCAAGCTGCCCGGCTACGCCGCGGCGCGCACCTGGGCCAGAGCGATCGTCCCGCAGATGACGCTGGGCGAGAAGCTCGACGTGATGGCGAGCGGCGCCGCCGTCCCCCGGCTCGGGATCCCGCGACTCGGCTTCACCGATGGGCCCAACGGCATCGGCGGGATTGCCGGCCCGACCGGGACGACGGCCTTCCCGACGGGGCTCGGTCTGGCGGCGACCTGGAACACCAAGCTCGCGAGGAAGTTCGGCGTCGCGATGGCCCAGGAGGCGACCGGCAAGTCCGCGAACCTGATCGCGGGGCCCACGGTCAACCTGATCCGCTCGCCGCTCTGGGGTCGCGCCGCGGAGACCTTCGGGGAGGACCCCTTCCTGACCGGAGCGATGGCCGCCGATGAGGTGCGCGGAATGCAGTCCCAGCACGTCATTGCCCAGATCAAGCACTACGTGCTCAACGACCAGGAACAGGGCCGCTTCGGCATCCCCTTCCTCCAGCCGGGCACGAACGAGGTGATCGGCGAGAAGGGGCTGTGGGGTGCCTATATCGAGCCCTTCCGCCTGGCAATCCAGACCGGCGGCGCCGCATCGGTGATGTGCTCGTACAACGAGATCAACGGCACCCAGGCATGCCAGACCCCGGCCACCATGCATGGGCTCCACTCGGTTCTCGGGCTCCAGGGCTTCAGTGGACCGGACGCGACGCTGGCGGTGCGCGACGTCGCCGCGGCTGCGAACGCGGGACTCGACAACTTCATCCTCGGAGCGTTTCCCGAGAATCCAAGAGCCGCCCTCGGGCAGGCCGTCCTCAACGGCACCGTCCCGGAGGCGACGGTCAACGCCGCCGTGGAGAACGTGCTCACCGGGGAGCACGCGGTCGGCATCAGGGACCTCGGGCCGGCCCGCGGCGACGTCTCGACCGTGGCCCACCAGCGGCTCGCGACCACGATCGGGGCACAGAGCCTGGTGGTGCTCCAGAACAGGCGCCGCGTCCTCCCGCTCTCACGGCGGGCGGACCGGATCGCCGTCATCGGCCACAACGCCGGCCAGGACTTCCAGTCCCAGGAGGGCGGGTCCCCGTACGTGGTCGGCGCCGTCCCGGTCACGCCGCTCGAGGGCATCCGGCGCCTGGCGCGGAAGCGGGTGAGCTTCTCGGAGGGAACCCTCGGCGTGGAGCCGCTGCCGGCCGTCCCGGCGAACCTGCTCACCCCGGCGAGCGGCTCTGGCAACGGCCTGACGGGCCAGTACTTCTCGAGCTTCGACTGGTCGGGGAATCCCTCGCAGACGCGGGTGGACCCGAGCGTCGACTTCGTCGGCGCCGCCTCGCTCGGAGGGGCGCGGTCCGTGCGCTGGACCGGCACCTACACGCCCCAGGCGAGCGGCTTATACCGCTTCTCGCTCGGTCTGGGCGGGCGCGCGAGCCTCTACGTCAACGGCAACCTCGTGACCCGAGGGGACACCGAGATCTACGTGATGGGGAACTCGCCGCAGGCGCCGCGGAACGTCTACCAGGCGGCGGTGGAGCTTCAGGCCGGGAAGCCGGTGTCCATCCGGATCGACTACTCGACCGACCCGGTGCCACCGGTCCCTCCATTCTCGGCGGAGCTCCACTTCGGGATCGCGCCTCCCGACAACCTGATTCCCGATGCCGTGAGGGCGGCGAGGAAGGCGGACGTCGCCGTCGTCCTCGCGAACGACGTCAGCGGTGAGACGAGCGATCGCTTCTCGCTGGATCTGCCGGGCGATCAGAACCGGCTGATCTCCGCGGTCGCGCGCGCGAACCCCCGCACCGTGGTCGTACTGCGCACCCCGGGGGCGGTGCTGACGCCGTGGCGCAAGCGGGTCGCCGGAATCGTCTACGCCGGCTATCCGAACCAGCGCGCCGGCACGGCGATCGCGAACGTCCTCTTCGGCAAGGTGAACCCGTCCGGCCGCCTTCCGGTGACCTTCCCGCGCTCCGCCGATCAGGGCCCCGCGCCGGGACCCTTCCCCTACCCGCAGAACACCGTCCACGTCAGCGAGGGGGATCTCACCGGCTACCGCTACTACGACGTCCACCACCAGAGGCCGGCGTTTCCATTCGGGTTCGGCCTCTCCTACACGCGCTTCAAGCTCGGCAAGGCCAAGGTGAGGAAGTCCAGGGGCGGCTTCAAGGTTGCGGTTCCCGTCACCAACACGGGCAAGCGGGCGGGAGCACAGACCATCCAGGTCTACCTCGGCTATCCGAAGGCGATCGGGGAGCCCCTCCAGCTCAAGGGGTTCGCTCGCGTCAAGGTCAGGCCGGGCAGGACCGCCAGGGCCAGAATCCGCCTGAGCCCGAACGTCCTCAGGACGTACAGCGTGAACAAGCACGCATATGTCGCTCCGAAGGGGCGCTACACGCTGGGGATCGGGACCTCGTCGCGACGGATCGTCCAGAGGATCCGTATTCGGCGCTAGGCGGCTCGCGCCGGGAAGTGTGCGTTTCGCCGGGCGGGGAATTGAGTCAGCGCAACCGGCGTCGTTAAATGGAGGCCGCTGTGGCGCTGATCCGTGATCAGCCAGATGCGCGCGTTCGCGATCAGGATGGGTCGCAGGACGGGCGCGCTGCGCTGGAGCCGGCGATCCGGGAGGTCGGGCTCCGGCTGGAGGGACGGATGCGGAGCCGCAGCACGCCGGGAGCCTGGCTCGACCGGCGCATGATGGAGTGGGCGGGGCAGCGGGAGGACGTCCGAGCCGCGCTCTTCAGGTTCGTCGACGTTGCGCCCGCCTGTCGCACCCCGGCCGAGGCTGGCGCCCACCTGCACGCCTTCCTCAGCGAGCTGGAGCGTCCGCCCCGGAGCCTCGCGCTGGCGGACCGGGCGGCCAGTCGCCGAGGGCTTCGCCGGCTGGCCGGCGCGGGCGGTCTGGCCGCAACCCGGCGGCTGGGCCGGCGGTTCATCGTGGCGACCGACGCCGAGGGCGCGATCCGGCCGCTCTCGAGGCTCTGGCATGCGGGCGCGTGCAACGCGCTCGATCTGCTCGGCGAGGCCACGGTCTCCGTGCAGGAGGCCGACCGCTATCGCGCGCGCTGCCTCTCGACGCTCGAGGTCCTGTCTCGGTCCGTTCCGAGCTGGCGGGAGCAGCCCTCGCTCGACTCCGATTCGCTCGGTCGGCTGCCGCGCGCCCACCTCTCGATCAAGCTCTCGGCCCTCACTGCCGAGCTCCGGCCGGACGCTCCTGAGCGGGGTGTCGCGAGCGCGAGGGAGGGGCTGCGCGACATACTTCGCGCCGGGCGGGAGCTCGGCGCGCACATCCACTTCGACATGGAGTCGCTGGACGATCGCGAGACGGTCATGCGCAGCCTCTTCGACGTGCTCGAGGCCCCCGAGTTCCGCGACGGCCCCTCAGCCGGCCTGGTCCTGCAGGCCTACCTGATGGACTCCGGGGAGCAACTGACCCGGATCCTCGACTGGGCTCGGAGCCATGACCGGCGATCGCCCCTCCTCGTTCGCCTGGTCAAGGGCGCCTACTGGGATTACGAGCTGGTCGAGGCCGTTCAGGCCGGGTGGGCGCCGCCCGTCTACCAGGACCGAGCCGAGTGCGACCGCAACTTCGAGCGGCTCACCCGGCGCCTGATCGACGCCCATCCGCTGGTCCGAACCGCCGTCGCGTCGCACAACCTTCGCTCCGTCGCGCACGCGCTCGCCTATCAGGAGTCACGAGGCCTGGCCCCGGGGGAGGTCGAGTACCAGGTGCTGCTCGGCCTCGGCGAGGAGATGCGCGCCGGCCTCGTCGGGACGGGCAGACGCGTCCGCGTCTATTGCCCGATCGGCGACCTGGTCGCCGGCATGGCCTATCTGGTCCGGCGGATGCTGGAGAACACGTCGAACGAGTCGTTCCTGCGGGCCCGGGCCGAGACGGAGGATCCCGAGCTCCTGCTGGAGGCCCCGTGAACGGGTCGGACGGCTTCGAGAACGAGGCGCTGCTCGAGCTGCGCGACGCGGCAGTCAGGAGCTCCCTGACCGACGCCCTCGCCGCGATCGACCGCGAGCTCCCGATCACCGTCCCGGTCCTCTCCGGGAGCGCAGCCCGGGAGGGGACGGACTTCCAGTCGACCGACCCGAGCCGAACCGATCGCGTGGTCGCGAGGGCGGCGAGCGCCACGGAATCCGAGGTGGATCGCGCGATCGAGGCCGCGCGGGCCTCGAGCGCGGAGTGGGGAGCCCGTGCGCCCGAGGCGCGGGCCGAGGTGCTGCTCGGCGCGGCCGAGCTGATGCGCTCCGAGCGGATGAGGCTGGCCTCCCTGGCCGTGCGGGAATGCGCCAAGCCCTGGCCCGAGGCGGACGCCGACGTAGCCGAGGCGATCGACTTCCTCACCTACTACGCCGACCGGGTGGTGGCGCTCGGCGCCGTCGACCTGCCCCAGGTACCCGGTGAGCGCAACACGATCGAGTTCGCCCCGCGCGGCGTCGCCGCGGTGATCGCTCCCTGGAACTTCCCGATCGCAATCCCGACCGGGATGATCAGCGCCGCCCTCGTCACCGGCAATGCCGTCGTCTTCAAGCCGGCGGAGCAGTCGCCGGCCTGTGGCCTGGCCGTGGTCGACGCGCTTCGCCGGGCGGGCGTTCCGGAGGGCGCCCTCAGCCTGCTGCCCGGGGGCGACGAGCCGGCCCGCCGCCTCGTCCGCTCCCCCGCGGTGCAGACGATCGCCTTCACCGGGTCCGGGCCCGCCGGCCTCGACATCCTGCGCGCCGCGAACGAGGTCCCGAACGGCCAGCGTCACCTGAAGCGGGTGGTCGCGGAGATGGGTGGCAAGAACTGCGTCATCGTCGACTCCGACGCGGACCTCGACGAGGCGATTCCTGCGGTGGTCAAGGGCGCCTACGTCTACGCGGGGCAGAAGTGCTCGGCGACGGCGCGCGTCCTCGTCTGCGAGGCGATCGCCGACGTCTTCATGGAGCGGCTCGGCGGGAGCGTCGAGACGCTGATGGTGGGACCGGCCGAGAGCTTCGGCGTCGACGTCCCGCCGGTGATCGACGACGACGCGGTGGAGCGGATCGGCCGCTACGTCGAGCTCGGCGCCGGTGAGGGCCGCCAGGCCGCCGGTGGTGGGGAGGTGCCGAGCGGAGGGCGGTATTGCCCGCCGGTCGTCTACGAGGACCTCCCGCCGGCCTCGCCGCTCCTGCGGGAGGAGATCTTCGGCCCCGTGCTGACCGTGGAGCGCGTGGCCACTGTCGAGCAGGCCTGCGACCGGATCGACGAGCTCCCCTTCGCCCTGACCGGCGGGCTGTTCTCGCGCAACCCGTTGACCGTCGCCGCCGTCGCCAGGCGGTCGCCGGTCGGGAACCTGTACGTCAATCGCGAGACCACCGGCGCGAGGGTCGGCCGGCAGCCGTTCGGCGGGAACCGCCTCTCGGGCAACGGGACCAAGGCCGGCGGGCCCCACTACCTGCTCAATTTCGTCGACCCCCGCGTTGTCTGCGAGAACACAATGCGCCACGGGATGGTGGTCGAGTGAGCGTCTGCGGGTGTAGATTTCCTGCGCCTTGAGGTGCTCACGCCTCCATCTGGGACTTGGCGCGGTGCTCGCCGCGGTCCTGTTGGCGGCGTCCGTCTCCCCGGCGGTCGCCAAGAAGCACACCCACGGCAAGAAGCGCGTCTATCACGTCCAGGTCGTTCGCGACTCCGCCGGAATCCCGCACATCCGCGCCAAGGACTTCCGCTCGCTGGGCTATGGAGAGGGCTACTCCTACGCCCAGGACAACGCCTGCACGTTCGAGGACACCGTCGTGACCGTCCGCGGCGACCGTACGCAGTTCTTCGGGGCCGACGGCGTCTCCCGCTACTACTCGAACGGGAGCGTCGATCCGAATCCGAAGTCGGACGCCTTCTGGAAGTGGGTGCAGGCGACGGGGGCGCAGAACGCGATCCGCAACCAGCTGAAGAAGAACACCCGCCGGCTCTACTACGGCTGGGCGGACGGGTTCAACGCCTTCCTGCGCAGCAAGCACTTCCGCGACCCCACCTGCAAGGGCCAGCCGTGGGTCCGTCCCATCACGGCCGACGATCTCGCACTCCGGGGACTCCAGATCGAGATCGGCGCCTCGAGCGGGGTCTTCATCTCCGACCTCTATGACGCCCAGCCGCCCGGCCCCGTGTCCGATCAGCCGGCGGCCGGCCAGGCTGCCCCTCGCCTGCGCCCCGGAGCGCTGAAGGAGGCGATCGGCCCGGAGAACGGCGAGTCGGCGCTCGGCTCGAACGGGCTCGCGTTCGGCTCGAAGGGGACCAAGAAGGGCGGCGGCCTGCTGCTGGCGAACCCCCACTTCCCCTGGCGCGGGGTGGACCGGTTCTGGATGGCGCAGCTCACCGTCCCGGGCAAGTACAACGCCGAGGGCGGGACCCTCGGTGGCTTCCCGATGGTCGGCGTCGGCTTCAACAAGAGCATGGCCTGGACCCACACCGTCTCCACCGGCCGCCGCTTCGTGGTCGAGCAGCTGCAGCTCGCCCCCGGTGACCCGACCAGCTACGTCGTCGACGGCCAGACGATCCCGATGACGCGGACGACCGTGAGCGTCAACGGGCAACAGCACACCTTCTACGGGACCCGCTACGGGCTGGTGATCACGATCCCGGACGCGAACTACACGTGGAGCACCACCACCGCCTACGCGCTCACCGACGCCAACTTCAACAATGGCGCCGTCGCCAACCAGTATCTGAAGATGGGCCGGGCTCGGAGCGTCCGGGACCTGCTCCGGGTCGAGCGACAGGGCGGCGGGGTCCCGTTCTTCAACACGATCGCGGCCGACTCCACGGGCCGCGCGCTCTACGCCGACGTCGGTCGCTACTCGAACGTGCCGAAGTCGCTGATCGACTCCTGTACGCCGTCCGGCCTCCCGCAACTCGTCTTCCTGGCCGCGCGGGTGATCACCCTCGACGGATCCCGCTCATCGTGCACGCCCAACGGCTACCTGCCGGCGAGCGAGATGCCGAGCCTGATCCGGCGCGACTACGTCGAGAACTCGAACGACTCCTTCTGGCTGGCAAACCCCTCCTCGCCGATCACCGGCATCACCCCGCTGATCGGCCTCGACAACGAGATCCAGGGGGTTCGGACCCGCTGGGGCAACCTGGCGGTGCGGTCGGTTCTCGGCAACGGCGGCCGCTTCTCGATCGGCTCGCTCCAGGCGATGTGGGAGGGCGACACCAACTACCTGGCGCAGCTCGTCTCGAAGCCGCTGGCGGCGCTCTGTCGCGCCCATCCGACCGTCTCCCTGTCGGGCGGTGGCACGGTCGACATCAGCGAGGCCTGCCCGATCCTCGATGCCTTCGACGACACCGGCAACCTCGACAGCCCGGGCGCCTGGCTCTTCGCCGCCTACCAGCGGCGCGCCCCGGCGGGCGCCGACTTCTGGTCCGACCCGTTCAACCCGGCGGACCCGCTCAACACGCCGAACCAGCTCAATGCTGCCAATCCCCAACAGCTCCAGGCGCTCGCTCTGGCGGTTCAGGAGCTCCGTGACCACGGGATCCCGCTGAACAGCGGCTTGCGCGGCGTGCAGGTCGCGACGCGCGGGAACGCGCGAATCTCGATCCACGGCTGCGGCAACTGCTTCCAGGCCATCGAATCGTCCAACGGGGACCCGGGCTACAACGCGCCCTACGGCGAGGTCACCGATGGCTCGTCGATGGTCCTCACCACCCACCTGACGAAGCGCGGGCCGAAGTCACAGGGCATCCTCACCTACTCGCAGGCGACCGATCCGACCTCGCCCTGGTTCGCGAACATGACCAGGCTCTTCTCGCGGAAGAAGTGGGTCAAGCTCGCCTACACCCGCAAGCAGCAGAAGCATGGGAAGGGCAAGGTCATGCGCCTGCCGCGAACGCGAGCGCCTCGCTAGGCACCGCACCCGGCCGTGGTCATCCTGCCGCGCCTGGCGCGAAGGCTCAATTCACCGGCGATCGCGACGGTGCTGGCCCTGATCCTGATCGCCGTCGGGATCTTCGGCATCGCCACCGATGACATCGGCACCGGCTACGCCGTCGTGGTGATGATCGTCGGGGCAATCAACCTGATTCGCGCGGTGCCCTACGGGCGGCGCGCACCCGAGTAGGCGGAGAATCCTCCCGGCCGTTTGCGGGGAGTACATTCGACGCTTGGCCCCCGACTCGCCCGCCGACAGCTCGTCTCCGCCCGCGAGAAACGCGAGCCCCGCCGAGAAGCACCCGGCCGGGTGGCGCGTGGATCCCGCCCCCGACGGGCGTGGAGCGCCGCCGAGGGAAAAGCCGCCGATGGTGCCGCGGAGCGGCTGGTTCATCGCGTTCCTGGCCGGCCTGCTGGCCGTGAACATCCTGATCTCCGTCCTGACCAGCGGGCCCGCGAGCCGTCCGCGTGTTCCCTACCAGCCCTTCTTCACGAACCAGGTGAACGCCAACAACGTCAAGGAGATCAGCTCGAAGGAGGACTCGATCGAGGGCGAGCTGAAGGCCGAGGCGACCTACGACCCGCCGGGCGACGACAAGCCGTTCAAGGTCACCAAGTTCAAGACCGAGGTCCCGGCGTTCATCGACCCGGCCTCGATCACCCAGCTGCTCGCGCAGCACGGCGTCGTCATCAACGCGGAGGCTCCGGACAGCGGCCGTTCGACCTTCGGGACGATCCTCCTCGGGTTCCTGCCGACGCTGCTGCTGATCGGCTTCTTCATCTGGCTGATCCGCCGCCAGGCGGGTGGCGGAAGGGGCGGCGTGCTCGGCGGGTTCGGCCGCTCCACCGCACGGCGTGCCCAGGGCGAGCAGCAGCGGGTCAGCTTCAAGGACGTCGCGGGAATCGACGAGGCCGAGGACGAGCTCGTCGAGATCGTCGACTTCCTGAAGAACCCGCAGCGATACACGAAGGTCGGCGCGCGCATCCCTCACGGCGTCCTGCTCTACGGGCCGCCGGGCACGGGCAAGACGCTGCTCGCGCGCGCGGTGGCGGGCGAGGCGCACGCCGCCTTCTTCTCGATCTCCGCGTCGGAGTTCGTGGAGGCGATCGTCGGCGTCGGCGCCTCGCGCGTGCGCGACCTCTTCAAGCAGGCCAAGGAGGCCGCGCCCGCGATCGTCTTCATCGACGAGCTCGACGCCATCGGCCGCTCCCGCTCGGGCAACGTCGCGGGCCTGAGCGGCGGCAACGACGAGCGCGAGCAGACCCTGAACCAGATCCTCACCGAGATGGACGGGTTCGAGCCCGGCACGAACGTGATCGTGTTGGGCGCGACCAACCGGCCCGAGATCCTGGATCCGGCCCTGCTGCGGCCGGGGCGGTTCGACCGCCGCATCGCCGTCAACCCGCCCGATCGCAACGGGCGCGTGGCGATCCTCAAGATCCACACCCGCTCGGTGCCGCTGGCCGGCGACGTCGACCTCGATCGGCTCGCCGCCTCGATCCCGGGATCGACCGGCGCCGACATCGCGCTGCTCGTCAACGAGGCCGCCCTGTTCGCCGCCCGGCGCGAGCACCCCAAGGTCGAGCAGCGCGACTTCACCGATGCGATCGAGAAGATCATCCTCGGTGCCGAGCGCCAGGTCGTGATGACCGACGCCGACCGCCGGCGGACCGCCTACCACGAATCCGGCCACGCCCTGATCGGGATGCTCACCCCCGGTGCCGACCCCGTGCGGAAGATCTCGATCATCCCGCGGGGCCAGGCACTCGGAGTGACCCTCTCCACTCCCGAGAGCGACCGCTACAACTATCGCCGCGACGAGCTGCTCGCCCAGATCGCGGTGGCGCTCGGCGGCCGCGCCGCGGAGAGGGTGGTCTTCGACGACCTCTCGACCGGAGCTGAGTCGGACATCCAGAACCTGACGCGGGTGGCCCGCGGCATGGTCGGCCGCTGGGGGATGAGCGAGGCGGTCGGCCCGATCGCGGTCACCGACGGCCGCCAGGACGGCGCCCTGCTGCCGGGAGCCGCTCCGGCCTCCGAGACGACGCAGGAGCTGGTCGACAAGGAGGTTCAGCGCATCGTCGACGAGTCCGAGCGGGAGGTGATCAACCTGCTCGAGGAGCACCGGGACCAGCTCGATGCCCTCGCGGGCGCCCTGCTGGAGCGCGAGACGCTCGACCAGCAGGAGGCCTATGAGGTCGCGGGCGTCGAGCCGCCGGACACCGAGCCCGCCGAGGAGGCGAAGGCCGCGGCCACCGCACCCGCGCGCGCGGACTCGCTGCCTGGATCTAGCTGAGCGGAACCTCGACCGCCGCGTTCTGCTTCGGGTAGTACTCGTCGACTCGATCGGCGCCGTACTTCTGCCCGAACTTCTCGACCACGTCCGCCACGCGCGAGGGGTCGTCGACCAGCGTGGCCGTGGCGCGAAGCTCGGCACCATTGGCGGTCAGGCGGACATCGGGGGTCTTCTCGACGTTCCGGTACCAGCCGCTGTCCGATCCGCTCACCGGAAGCAGCAGGAGCCGATCGCCTTCCTGTACGAACCAGATCGGGCGGGAGCTCTCACGGCCGGACCTGCGACCCGTGACCGTCAGGTCGAGCTCGTTTCTGTCCTCCAGGGCGTCCTTGAACTCATGATCGGCCATGCGTCGAAGCTAGCAGTTGCCCGGATCGTCGATGAAGAGCTTCACCGTCGCGCCGCGCTTCACTCGGGAGTTCGCGGGGGGTGAGGTCTCGCAGACCTCCCAGTCGGACGCGAAGATGACGCCGAAGAGCCCGCCCCCGACCTCCTGATAACGGAGGCCCAGATCGTCGAGCCGGTTCTCGGCGACGTCGAGAGACTGGCCGGCGAGGGACGGGACCGGGATCCCGCTCGGCTCGGGCGGTGCGCCATTCGAGTCGTTCACCCTGGGCACGACGACCAGCGCGGCGAAGGTGAGGGCCGCCGCGAGCAGGAGCGTGAGCAGCGGAATCAGCCAGCGGCGGAGGCGTCCCCTGGCCCGGCGACCCTTCCGCTGACGCCGTGGTCGGCGCTCCGTGGGAGCGGTCACGGACAGCGGCACGGTCTCGGCGAGGGCGGCCTCCCCCGTGCCGACGGCATGTTCGGGCTCCGTCACCGCCTCGCCTCGGGTCGCGGCCACCGCCGCCCGACCCAGGTCCCCCGCGGAGGGGAACCGGTCGGCGGGGTCCTTGGCCATCGCGCGGCGAATCACCGGATCGAGCTCGAGCCCGGCGCCGGGCGGCGGCTCGTTCAGGTGGGCCCACATCTTCGAGGAGCTCTCGCGCTCGGGGAAGGGGACGGTCCCGGTCACGGCGTGGAAGAGGACGCAGCCTAGGGCGTAGACGTCGGTTCGGGCGTCGACCCGGCTCGCCTCGATCTGCTCCGGCGCCATGTAGTCGATCGTCCCGATCACCTCGCCCGTCGCCGTCAGGCCGCTGGTCGAGGCGGCGAGCTTCGCCAGGCCGAAGTCGGTCAGGAAGGCGGACTGCCCGTCACCGAAGACATCGGGCTCTCCGACGAGCACGTTGGCGGGCTTGACGTCACGGTGGACGAGGCCGGCCTCGTGGACCGCATCAAGCCCGTCGGCGACCTGGGCGATCAGGTCGGCCGCCTGGTCAGCGGCCACGGGCCCCCGGGACGAGATCAGCCGGCCGAGGTCGCGGCCGGGCACGTACTGCATCGCGACGTAGAGCAGCCCATCCTGCTCCCCGGCGCCGAAGACGGTCACGACCCGCGGGTTCTCGATCGAGGCGGCGGTCCGCGACTCGGCCTGGAAGCGCGCCCGAAAGTGATCGTCGGACGCGAGCTGCGGCCGGATCACCTTGAGCGCGACGAGGCGGTCGAGCCGCACCTGGCGGGCCAGGTAGACGATGCCCATGCCGCCATGGCCGAGCGTGCGCTCGATCTCAAAGCCCGCGAACTCCGAGCCGGCGGCCAGCCCCGAGCCGCCCCTGATCCGTTCCTCGGTCCACATTGGGGTCATCCAGTATGGACGGCGCAGGGTACGAATCGCTAGCTTGAGCCGGGTGCGGGACGGTCACATCGTGCAGGCGAACGACGTCAGCCGCCGCTACGGCGAGGGCGACGCCGCCGTCGACGCGCTCCGCGATGTGTCGGTCGACTTCGAGCGCGACCGCTTCACGGCGATCATGGGGCCGTCGGGGTCAGGGAAGTCGACCCTGCTGCACGTGCTCGCCGGGCTCGACCGCCC
Source organism: Solirubrobacterales bacterium (assembly GCA_036557385.1). GTDB lineage: Bacteria > Actinomycetota > Thermoleophilia > Solirubrobacterales > 70-9 > DASUPK01. Next base: position 13,273 of record DATBHQ010000122.1, read on the forward strand.
GACCGGCGGCCGGGTGCTGATCGACGGCACCGACATCACCGAGCTCGACGACGCCGACCTGACGAAGCTCCGCCGCGACAAGCTCGGCTTCATCTTCCAGTTCTTCAACCTGCTCCCGGTTCTCACCGCCGAGGAGAACCTGGTCCTGCCGCTCTCGATCGCGGGGCGCAAGCCCGACAAGGAGTGGCTCGCGCAGCTGCTCAAGACCGTGGGCCTGGAGGACCGCCGTACGCACCTTCCGTCCGAGCTCTCCGGCGGCCAGCAGCAGCGGGTGGCGGTGGCGCGGGCCCTGATCTCGCGACCGGCGGTCGTCTTCGCCGACGAGCCGACCGGCAATCTGGATTCCAAGGCCTCCGAGGACGTCCTGCGTCTGCTCCGGCAGGCGGTCGACGAGTTCGAGCAGACGGTCGTGATGGTCACCCACGCGCCGGAGGCCGCCGCCTTCGCCGACCGCCTGCTGACCCTGCGCGACGGCGAGATCGTCTCCGACGCCGCGCCCGGCTCGACGGAGGACGTGATCGAGCTGATGAAGCAGCTCGGGTAGCTAGTGACCGCGGTCGCGATCAAGAGCCTCTGGGCCCGCAAGCTGCGGGCGCTCGGGACGACCGTGGCGGTGTTCGTGGGCGTCTCGCTGATCGCGGGGACCTACGTCATCACCGACACGATCAACAAGGCATTCGACGACATCTTCAGCGACTCGCTGAAGGGCACCTCGGTGGTGATCACCAACAAGCAGCCGGTCACCCAGCAGACCAACACGTCCACCAGCTTCCCGGCGGGGGTCCTGAAGAAGGTGGAGGCGGTGCCGGGCGTGAAGCTCGCCGCCGGGACGATCTTCACGGGCGGCGGCATTCTCAAGGGCGACGAGGAGGTCGGTTCCCAGTTCGCCCCGAAGTTCATCTCCGCGGTGCTGCCGCCGCAGATCGAGAGTCTGAAGACCGTTCAAGGCCACCGGCCGACCAACTCCCACGAGGCCACACTCGACAAGGCTGCGGCCGACGACTCCGGGCTCTCCATCGGCGACCCGATCCGGATCGCGGGCGAACGGCGGGTGCGCACCTACCGCCTCGTCGGGCTCACCGAGCTCGGCGGCAACTCCTTCGGGGGCACCAGCATCGCCCAGCTGACGCTGCCCGAGGCGCAGTTCATCACCGGCAACGTCGGGCGCTTCAACCAGATCTCGGTCGGCATCAACCCCGACGTCTCCTCCGACGAGCTGAAGTCGCGGATCGAGCAGGTGGTTCCCCCGGCGCTGCGGGTCGAGACGGCGGAGCAGAATGCGAACCGCTCCTCGGACCAGATCCACGACGCCCTCAGCTTCCTGCCGATCTTCCTCGGCGTCTTCGCCGCGGTCGCGCTGATCGTCGGGGCGTTCGTGATCTTCAACACCTTCTCGATCACCGTGTCGCAGCGGATCCGCGAGTACGGGCTGCTGCGCACCCTGGGCGCCTCCCGCAGGCAGGTCCTCACCTCCGTGCTCATCGAGGCGGCCCTGATCGGACTGGTCGGCGCCGTGCTCGGTGTGCTCGGCGGCCTGCTCTTCGCGAAGGGCATCGAGGCGCTGTTCAACGCGCTCGGGATCGGCCTGCCGACGACCGCCCTGGTCGTCGCGAGCCGGACCGTGATCATCGCGGTGGTGATCGGGATCGGTGTGACCCTGATCGCGGTGCTCAACCCCGCTCTGCGCTCCACCCGGGTTCCGCCGATCGCGGCGATGCAGAACCTCGAGCTCACCTCCAGCCGGCGGCGATCCGTCGTCACGGTCGCGATCGCCTGGCTGCTCATGCTGGGCGGGCTCGCCCTGGTCCTGCTCGGGCTGTTCGGCAACCAGAAGACCGGCGACGCGGCCCTGATGCTCGGCGGCGGCGCCGCGCTGGTGCTGTTCGGGGTCTCGCTCTACAGCCCCCGCCTGGTGCGTCCGCTGGCGGGCACGATCGGGGCGCCGCTCGAGCGGCTGCGGGGGCTGACCGGGCGGCTGGCACGCGAGAACTCGCAGCGGAATCCCTCGAGGACGGCGGCGACCGCGGCCGCCCTGATGATCGGGCTGGCGCTGGTCTCCTTCGTCACCGTGTTCGCCTCCGGGCTGAAGGCATCGATCGCCAACGCGATCGACAAGAGCTTCCAGGGCGGGCTCGAGATCCAGAACACGAACGGCTACGACCCGATCCCGACCGCGGTCGCCCAGGCGGTGCGCAGCGTGCCCGGCGTGCAGACCGTCTCGACTCTCCAGTCGACCCAGATCAAGGTCGACGGAGTGGGGGGCAAGCCGCGCGCCACAGGGCTCGACCCGGCGACCGCCTCGCAGGTGCTGAACCTCGACTTCCAGGGCGACACCACCGAGCAGACGCTGCGCAACATGACCGACTCGGAGGCGCTCGTGGAGAAGAACTTCGCCGAGGCCAATGACCTCGAGGTGGGGGACACGATCCGGACCCTGGGGCAGACCGGCACCCGGTCGAGCTTCCGGATCGTCGGGGAGGTGAAGGGCACCGGCGACCTGCTGGGCGGCCTGGTCGTCACGCAGGCGGCGATGGCCCGCGACTTCGCGGTCAATCAGGACACCTTCGACTTCGTCAAGCTGGCGCCGGGGGCGGATGCCTCGACGGTTCAGCAGCGGATCGACCGCCTGCTCGCGGCGGCGTTCCCGACCGCCGAGGTGATGAACCAGCAGCAGCTCAAGCAGAACCAGGAGAACCAGATCAACCCGCTGCTCGGGCTCGTCTACGCGCTGCTCTCGCTGGCGATCATCGTCAGCCTGTTCGGGATCGCGAACACGCTGGCGCTGTCGATCTACGAGCGCACCCGCGAGCTGGGCATGCTGCGAGCGGTCGGCATGTCCCGCCGTCAGGTGCGCACGATGATCCGCTACGAGTCGGTGATCACGGCGCTGATCGGCGCGGTCCTCGGGATGGTGCTCGGGCTGATCTTCTCCGGGCTGATGTCGGTGCCCCTGAAGGATCAGGGCTTCGTCCTCAGCTACCCGGTCGGCCAGCTGGTCCTCATCTTGATCGTCGCCGCGATCGCCGGAGTGGTCGCGGCGATCGCCCCGGCCCGCCGAGCGGCGCGCCTCAACGTGCTCGAGGCTCTGGCCTACGAGTAACTACGGCTGGGCCACGGGCACCGGCGCCTCCTCGCCCGCCTCGGGCGTCACCAGGATCGCGCCCTCGCCGCTCGGGTAGGCCTCCTCGCCGTGGTAGATCGAGTCCATCCCGACCGACTCGTCGGCCTCCGGGCCGCGCAGCGGCATCACCGCTCCGATCGCCTTGAGCAGCAGGAAGGTGACCGTGAAGGCATAGAGCGGCGTCACCAGCGCGGCGAGCGCCTGGTCACCGAGCTGGCCGATGTGCCCGTAGAACCAGCCGTCCGAGACACCGTTCCACGACTGCTGGGCGATGAAGCCGATGGCGAGGATCCCGAGGAAGCCCGCCGTCCCGTGGGCGGCGAGGACGTCGAGCGTCTCGTCGACCCGCGTCCGCGGCCGGTAGGCGATCACGTAGTACACCGGGATCGCCCCGGCCACCCCGAGGACGAGCGCCCAGCCGGGGCTGATGAAGCCGCCGGCGGGGGTGATCAGGACGCAGCCGGCGATGATCGCGGTCGCCGCGCCGATCGCCGTCACCTTCCTGTCGCGGATCAGGTCGAGGATCATCCAGGTGAACAGGGTGGCCGCGGGGCAGAGCAGGGTGTTGGTGAACGCCAGCACGCTCGGGTCACCAACCCCGAATCCGCTGCCCCCGTTGAACCCGAACCAGCCGAACCAGAGCAGCCCGGCCCCGAGCAGGACGAGCACGGAGTTGTGCGGCAGGAGGCCGATGCGGCCGTAGTCCTTGCGCGCGCCGACCACGATCGCGGCCGCCACCGCGGAGAACCCCGACGCCATCTCCACCGCGATGCCGCCCGCGAAGTCGAGTGTCCCGCCCTCCTGGAGCCAGCCGCCCCCGAAGCCCCAGTGGGCGAGCACCGAGTAGACCAGTACGGACCAGAGCGCGGCGAAGACCATCCAGGGCCCGAAGCGCACCCGCTCGACCACGGCGCCGGAGATCAGGGCCACGGTGATGATGCAGAAGGTCGCCTGGAAGGCGAAGAAGACCAGCTCGGGAATCGCGGTCCCCTCGCGCGCGGCGAAGGTGACGTCGTGAAGGCCGACGTTATGGAGGCCGCCGATCAGATCGCCGGTGCCGTCGAAGGCCAGCGAGTACCCGATCAGCGCCCACATGATGCCGGCGATCGCGATCGCGCTTACGGACATCATGAAGGTGTTGAGCGCGTTCTTCGCCCGGACCAGGCCGGCGTAGAAGAGGCCGAGCGCCGGCGTCATCAACAGGACCAGTGCGGTGGCGGCGAGCATCCAGGCGGTGTCGCCGGTGTCGATCTGGCTCGCCTGCGCGAGCAGCGGGGCGCTCATGAGGAGCCCACCGGGGTGACGGCCGCCTCGTCCGTCTCGCCGGTCCTGATTCGCACCACACGCTCGACGGGGGTGACGAAGATCTTCCCGTCGCCGACCTCGCCGGTCCGGGCGCCGTCGCAGATCGCGTCGACGGTCGCCTGCACGAACTCGTCGGAGACCCCGATCTCGAAGCGCACCTTGTCGGTCACCTCGACCTTGACGGTGCTGCCTCGATAGGTCTCGACCCGGTCCAGCTCGCCGCCGTGGCCCTGGACCCTGCTCATCGAGATTCCACGGACCTCAGCTCGGTACAGGGCCTCGAGCACGTCGTTCGCGCGCTCGGGCCGGACGATGCCGATCACCAGCTTCACGATCCACCCCTCTCTTCGAACACGGCGACAGCGCCTCTGCGGAGGGGGCGAACCTACATCGGCAGCTGCCCCGCGATCGGTCTCCCTCTCGTTAGGGTGCATCAAATGACCGCAATATCCGGGGACGAGCTGCGGCAGCTGCAGGCGCCGCTGAAGGAGGGCTACCGCTCGGAGCCGGAGTCGGCCCTGATCACCCTCGAGGCTGAGGGGACCCTTGACGAGGGGATCTCCTGCTCCGTCGACACCGGCCGTGCTCTCGTCAAGGCCGGGCTCCATCCCGGGACCGGCGGTGACGGCTCGCTGGCGTGCTCCGGGGACATGCTCCTCCAGGCCCTGGCGGCGTGCGCCGGGGTGACCATGCGATCGGTGGCGACCTCGATGGGCATCGAGGTGAGCGGCACGGTGCACGCCGAGGGAGATCTCGACTGGCGCGGCACCCTTGCGGTCGAGAAGGAGGCGCCGGTGGGGTTCCAGTCGATCCGCATGCGCTTCGATCTGGAGAGCGAGGCGAGCGATGAGGAGCTGGCCACCCTTCAGCGTCTCACCGAGCGCTATTGCGTCGTCCTCCAGACCCTGGCCAGCTCGCCCGAGCTCTCCGTCTCCCTGGAGCGCTCATGAGCGAGGCGCAGGTCGACGCCCCGGACGTCCGCGCCTGGTCAGTGGTCTCGGGACTCGCGCGGATCGCCTTCGGCGTCGGGATGCTCGCTGCTCCCGAGCGGGCCCTGCGGCCGCTCGGATTCAGCGAGGTGACTCCGGCGACGGTGGCGGTCACTCGCGTCGCCGGCGTTCGCGACCTCGTCCTCGGGCTGGTGACGGTGGCCGCGCTCTTTGACCGCGACCGCCTGCGCGCGGCGACGCTGGCCAACACGGTGGCTGACGCGGGAGACACCCTGGCCTTCGGCATCGCGCTGAGCGGCGAGGAGCGGGAGGCCGGGCTGCGGGGGGTGGCCGCCGCGCTGCCGGCGGCCGTCGCGGGCATCTGGACGCGATGGCGACTGCGCTGAGGGCCGACCGCGGGCGAGCGGTGCTCGAGCTGATCCGGCTGATCCCGGAGGGCAACGTGACCACCTACGGCGACCTCTCTCCCGGGGCGCCCCGATTCGCCGGCCAGGTCCTCTCGGCCTGCCACGACCCGAGCGTCCCCTGGCAGCGGGTGGTGCGGGCGGACGGGTCCCTCGCCAAGGGTGAGGAGCAGCGGAGCCTGCTCGAGGCGGAGGGCGTTCGGTTCAGGGGGTCGCGGGTCGACATGGAGGCCGCCTGGATCCCGGCTGGCGATCTCGCCTGATTTGCGAGAGACTCTCGATATATGACCGCGAGAGCGGACTTCACCGAGGAGGAGTGGAAGACGATCCTCGAGGCACCGCCGAGCGCGGGCTTCCTGGTGATCCTCTCCGACCGCGGCGGCTCGATCCGCGAGACGTTCTCGATGGCGTCGGCCTACACCGAGGCGCGTAAGCAGCACGGCGAGAGCGAGCTCCTGGACGAGATCGTCTCCGCGAAGCCCGAGACCGATCGCACGCGGGCGGGGTCCCCGGAGGAGCTCAAGCAGCACAACCTGGACAACATCAGGCAGGGGGTCGCGCTGCTGAAGACGAAGGCGACCGACGAGGAGGTCGAGGAGTACCGCAAGTTCATCAGCGGGCTCGCGGAGCGGGTCGCCGAGGCCCGCAAGGAGGGGTTCATGGGGCTGAGCGGCGAGCGCGTGAGCGACGCCGAGCGCGCCGCCATCAGCGAGATCGAGGCGGCGCTGGCCGACTAGGGGGCCCTGTCAGGGTGGCCTCGACTCAGACAGTCACCGCGAGCGAGCGAGAGAGCGCCGGCAAGGAGGCGCGACGCCGCGCCCCACGCTCGGTGCAGGCGCGCTGGGAGCCGGGACCGGACCGCCCGAACCCCGTCGAGATCCTCACCGACCAGGACCGGACGCGGGTGCCGGACCTGGTGGCGATTCGCCACGGGCGCATGCTCGTCTCGCCGTTCACCTTCTACCGCGGCGCGGCCGGGGTGATGGCGGCGGATCTGGGCGTGACGCCTCGCTCGGAGCTCGAGGTTCAGCTCTGCGGTGACGCCCACCTCTCGAACTTCGGCGTCTTCGCGGCTCCCGACCGGCGGCTGATCTTCGACATCAACGACTTCGACGAGACCTGCCCGGGTCCGTTCGAGTGGGACGTGAAACGGCTCGCAGCGAGCTTCGCCGTGGCGGGTCGCGACCGCGGCTTCAAGAGGAAGCTGCGCCGTGACCTGGTGACCACCTCGGCGCGCGCCTACCGGGAGGAGATGCGGCGCCTGGCGAGGGAGCGGAGCATGGACGTCTGGTACGAGCGGATCGATCTCGACGTGCTCGAGCAGTACCGCTCCCAGGTGACCAAGAAGATGGCCAGGAACTTCGACAAGGCGCGTGCCAAGGCGGAGAGGAAGAACAGCATGCGCGCCCTGGCCAAGCTCACGCGAGCGCAGGACGGCGAGCTTCGGATCATCAGCGACCCGCCCCTGATCACCCCCATCGAGGAGCTCGTGCCGAAGCGAAAGCTGAAGAAGATCCAGGAGGGGCTCGTCGACCTGGTGGACCAGTACCGCGGCACCCTCCAGCCCGACATCCGCAACCTCGCCGACCGCTACCGCTTCGTCCACGCCGCCCACAAGGTGGTGGGGGTGGGGAGCGTCGGGACGCGCTGCTGGATCGTCCTGATGCTGGGGCGGGACGCGAGCGACCCGCTGTTCCTGCAGGTGAAGGAGGCCGGCCCGTCGGTGCTCGCGCCCTACGCCGGTGGAGGTTCCTACCGCCATCAGGGCAGGCGCGTCGTCGAGGGGCAGCGCCTGATGCAGGCGGCCAGCGACGTGCTGCTGGGCTGGCTCACCAACGACGAGGGGATCGACGGTGGACGGCGCGACTTCTACGTCAGACAGCTCTGGGACGGCAAGGGCTCGGCCGAGATCGAGACGATGACGCCGCGCGGGATGGAGCTGTATGCGCGGCTCTGCGGCGCGGCGCTCGCCCGGGCTCACGCCCGGTCGGGAGATCGTGTCGCGATCGCCTCCTACCTCGGCGGGAGCGAGAAGTTCGATCAGGCGATGGCCGAGTTCGCCGAGGCGTACGCGGACCAGAACGACGAGGACTACCGGGCATTCGCCGCCGCGGTGGAGTCCGGCCGCCTCGAGGCCCGGAGCGACATCTAGCTCCACCGGGGCGCAGGCGATCGGTCATCGGGAGGAGCCGCGCCGCCGGCCGGGAAAGGGAACCCGGAGCCGGACGATGATCGTCGACAGCGCCCACTACAAGGACGGCGCGCGCGTCTCAGAGGAGGCGTTGGCGCCCGAGCAATCGGCCGAGCTCGCGAGGGCGGCGGGGTCCGGGGAGTTCGTCTGGATCGGCATCCATGAGCCGGAGCCCGGTGACCTGGATCGACTCGCGAGCCTCTTCGGCCTGCACGAGCTCGCCGTCGAGGACGCCCAGAACCCACATCAGCGGCCGAAGATCGAGGAATACGACCAGCACGTCTTCCTCGTCCTCAAGACCGCGCACTACCACGAGGACACGGAGATCGTCCACTTCGGCGAGATCCACATGTTCGCGGCGCCGGGCTACGTGATCACGATCCGGCACGGTCCCGGCAGCGAGCTGGCCACGGCGCGTCAGCGGCTCGAGAGCCGGCCCGACCTCCTCCGGCTTGGGGCCGCCTCCGCGGTCTGGGCGGTGCTCGACAAGGTCGTGGACGACTACATCCCGGTGGTGGACGCGATGGAGGACGACATCGAGGAGGTCGAGAAGGACGTCTTCAACGACGACATCCCGGCGCCGACCGCTCGGATCTACAACCTGAAGCGCGAGGTGATCGAGTTTCACCGCGCCGTCTGGCCGCTGCTGACGCCCCTCCATGATCTCGAGCAGGGAGCCTACGAGCGGGTTCCCCAGGAGCTGCGCAGCTTCTTCCGCGACGTCGCCGACCACGCCCGCCGGGTCGACGAGCAGGTGACCGCGCAGCGGGAGCTCCTCACCAGCGTCCTCCAGGCGAACCTTGCCCTGGTGAGCGTCAACCAGAACATCACCGTTAAGAGGATCTCGGCGGTGTTCGGCATCATCGCCGTGCCGACGTTCATCGCCTCTGTCTACGGGATGAACTTCGACAACATGCCCGAGCTGCACTGGCACCTCGGGTACGTCTACGCGCTCGCGCTGATGGCCGTGGCCGTGCTGGCGTTGGCCACCTTCTTCCGACGAATCGACTGGTTGTAGAGCAGTCCTACGATGGGGGTGTGTTCCCCATCGCGCACGTAGGCGGCCCGGTCTTCGAGCCGCTGCAGGCCGCGCTCCTCACCCTGGTCGCGACCGCCTACGCGTTCCGCGCGCTGTCGCTGGCGCAGGACGGCCGGCCGGTGCCGACCTGGCGGACGATCTGCTTCGCCCTCGGCCTGCTCCTGATCGCGATCGCCTTCCTCTCCCCGCTCGGGCGCATCGACGACGAGCTCGTGCTCGCGCATATGATCCAGCACCTGCTCATGGGGGACCTGGGAGCGCTCCTGATCGTGCTCGGCCTGACCGGCCCGCTGCTCCAGCCGCTGCTGCACAACCGCTGGCTCGGCTGGCTGCGTCACCTCGCCCACCCGCTGGTCGCGCTGCCCCTGTGGGCGATCGACCTGTACGTCTGGCACTCGCCGTTCCTGTACCAGGCGGCGACCGCTCACAACTCGATCCACGCGCTCCAGCACAGCTGCTTCATCGGCTTCGGGGTGCTGATGTGGATGCCGCTGGTCGGCCCGCTGCCCCAGCCGAAGTGGTTCGGCATCCCGGCCAAGATCGGCTACCTGATCGGCGTTCGCTTCGTCGGCATCGTGCTCGGCAACGTCTTCATGTGGTCCGGCTCGGTCTTCTATCCCGACTACGCGCCCGGCGAGGCCACCTGGCACATCTCGGCGATCACGGATCAGGGCGTCGCCGGCGTGATCATGATGGTCGAGAGCACCTTCGTCACCCTCGGCCTGCTCGCCTGGCTCTTCCTCGAGTGGGCGAAGCAGGACACCGAGCGCCAGCGGCTGCTCGACCTCGCCGAGCAGCAGGGGGTGACGCTCAGCGAGGGCCGTGCCGCCCGCGCCGCGGCCGCCGGCCAGGGCGCCCGCCTGGAGGAGAGGATCAAGGGATCAACTTGATCGCGACCGGCCGCGACCAGCGGCTGCTCCACGTCCTCGTCTTCGTGGTGGGGATGGCGAGCCTGGGGGCGGAGATCGCCGCGGCGCGGCTGATGTCGCCGTACTTCGGCGCCTCGACGATCGTCTGGGCGAACACGATCGCCGTCGTCCTGGTCTCCCTCTCGGCCGGGTACTGGCTGGGCGGCCGGCTCGGCGATGACCATCCGCACCTCCGCGGGCTCTGCGCGCTCGTGGGAGGCGCGGCCATCCTCCTGGCCTTGGTGCCGTTCGCGGCGCGGCCGTTCCTGTCGGTATCGGTGGACGCGCTCGACGAGATCTCTGCCGGGGCCTTCGTGGGCTCGCTGGTCGGCGTCCTCGCTCTGGTGGCGGTCCCGATCGTCCTGCTCGGCGCCTGCTCGCCCTGGGCCGTGCGCCTCGCCACCCCGGACGTCGGCCACTCGGGCCGCACCGCCGGCCGGCTCTACGCGATCTCCACGGCCGGCTCGCTGGTCGGGACCATGTCAGCGGCCCTGCTGCTGATCCCGTTCGTCGGCACCCAGCGCACGTTCCTCGTCTTCGCGCTCACGCTGGCGGTCGTGGCCGCCGCCGGCCTCGGGTGGCGCTACCTCACCCTCCCGGCGGTCGTCGGGGCGGTGATCGCGGTTCCGGTCGGGACGGTGAAGGCGGACACGGAGGAAGGCGACCGGGTGATCTACGAGACCGAGACCCGCCTTCAGTACGCCCGGGTGGTGGAGGAATCCGACGGAACCCGGAAGCTCGAGCTGAACGAGGGCGTGGCCGAGCACTCGCTCTTCCGCCCCGGCAGCTACCTGACCGGGAACTACTGGGACGGGCTGGTGGTCCTCCCGTTCGCCGGGCTGGACCGTGCGCCGTCGCGGGTGGCGATCCTCGGCAACGCCGCCGGCACCGTCGCGCGCGCCTACGGCCACTACTTCCCGGCGTCGCAGATCGACGCCGTCGAGATCGATCCCGAGCTGACTCAGATCGGGCGGCGCTACTTCGAGATGCGGGCGCCGCACCTGGCGGTCCACCACGAGGACGCCCGGCCCTGGCTGCGCGACTCGGACGGCGGCTACGACGTGATCATCCTCGACGCCTACCGCCAGCCCTACATCCCCTTCTATCTTGCGACGCGGGAGTTCTTCGAGCTCGCCCGCGAGCGGCTCGCGCCGGGTGGGCTGGTGGTCGTGAACGTGGGGCATCCCGAGGGCTCGAGCGAGCTCGAGCGGGTGATCGGGCGGACGATGGGCGAGGCGTTCCCGGTCGTGTTGAGGGACCCGATCGAGGACGAGAACACGCTTTTGATCGGCGGCGAGCGGGGCTCGGGCGAGCAACTCCGCAAGGCGGCGGCGGGCCTTGCGCCCGAGCTGCAGACGATCGCCAGGATCGAGGCCAACCGCCTGGCACCGGCGCTCGACGGCGGGGAGGTCTACACCGACGATCGTGCCCCGGTCGAGTGGCTCGTCGACCGCTCGATCCTGGGCTACGCCGCGGGGGAGTGATTCCGGGCCCTCTGCCAGGCCCGGCGCGCCGACCAGACTCCCAGCGCCGCCAGGGAGAGCGCCAGGTCGATCGAGAACGAGGTGAGCCGGCCGGGCGCACCGGTGTAGAGCCAGGCCCCGAGGCGGTCGCGGGAGCTGACCTCGACCCGTGCGCGACCCTCGGTGTCTAAGGTGGTCTTCTCCATGGAGACGACGGTAAAGGAGCTTCCCGACTCGCGGGTTCGCGTCGATGTCGACGTCGATCCGAAGGACGTCGAGGGCAGCATCGCTCGAACCGCCCAGCAGCTCGGCCAGGACATGAAGCTGCCCGGCTTTCGCAAGGGCAAGGTGCCGCCCGAGATGGTCGTACAGCGGCTCGGTCGCGAGACGGTGCTCACCCAGGCGCTCGAGTCGTCCCTGGGCGGCTGGTACGAGCGCGCGATGCTCGAGTCGGGCGTCAACCCGGTCGGCGATCCGAAGCTCGACCTCTCCGACCTGCCCGAGGAGGGCAAGCCGCTGCGCTTCTCGATCGAGGTCGCCGTGCGCCCGGGGGCCGAGCTCGGTGAGTACAAGGGCCTCGAGGTCGGCCGCACCGAGCCCGAGGTCCCCGACGAGGCCGTGGAGACGGAGATCAACCGGCTGCGCGAGGGGTTCGCCAGGCTGAACCCGGTCGAGCGGGCGGCGAAGGAGGGCGACGTCGCGCTGATCGACTACGAGGGCAAGATCGACGGCGAGCCCTTCGAGGGCGGCACCGCCCGCGACTACCTGCTGGAGCTCGGTGAAGGCCGGGTCCTGCCCGAGCTCGAGAAGGGCCTGGAGGGCGCCGAGGCCGGCGACCAGCGATCGATCGAGGTGCCCTTCCCCGACGACTACCCCGCCGAGGAGGTCGCCGGGAAGACCGCCGAGTTCGATGTCGAGGTCAAGGAGGTCCGCGAGAAGGAGCTTCCGGACCTCGACGACGACTTCGCCTCAGAGGCCTCGGAGTTCGACACGCTCGACGAGCTCCGCGCCGACATCGCCGACAAGATCAAGCAGATCCTCGAAGGCCAGATCGCCGAGCGCTTCCGGGAGGACGCCCTCGACGCGGCCGTCGATCAAGCGACCGTCGACCTCCCCGAGCCGGTCGTCCAGGCCAGGGCCGAGGAGATGTGGCGGCGGGTGGAGCGCCAGCTGCGCCGCCAGGGGATGGAGCCGGACAACTACCTCCAGATCCAGGGCAAGAGCCGCGAGGAGATGATCGAGCAGGCGCGGCCGGACGCGGAGCGCGCGCTCAAGCGCGAGGCCGTGCTCGAGGCCGTCGCCGACGCCGAGGGGATCGAGATCAGCGAGGAGGACGAGCTCGAGGCGCTCCAGATCCCTCCCGGCCACGAGGACCACGGCCATCCCGAGCCGGCCGACGCCCTCCGGGAGATCCGCGAGTCCGGCCGCGAGGAGCTCTTCAAGGACGACCTGCGGATGCGCCGCGCTCTGGAGCTCGTCGGGGAGAGCGCGAAGCCGATCCCGATGGAACAGGCCCAGGCGCGTGAGGAGATCTGGACGCCGGAGAAGGAACGGGAGGAGAAGGGCGCCCTCTGGACGCCCGGCTCGGACTGATGCTCGCCAGCGCCCTGCCCAAGACCCTCCAGGAAGTCGGCGCAATCGCGGGCATGGTCTCGTTCGTGCTCATGCTCGCCCTGCTCGTGCTGTATGTGATCCGGGCGATCGAGATCCACAAGCTGCGGAAGACCATGCCGTTCCTCGTCAACCCACAGAACGGCAAGCCCGACACGCCGCAGGAGCCCGGCCCGAACTAGACACCCAGGCTCGTCTGGACCTCCGGGTAGGTGACGTTCCCGTCCTCGAGGACGGCGAACTCGGTGAGCTCGTGATCCTCCAGCCTCCCGTTCGAGCCGAGATGGAGGACCCGCCAACCGTGCGCCGTCAGGGCGTCGGCGATCAGCCGGCGGTGGCAGCGGACCCACCAGGCCTCCGCGCACATCACGGCGACGCGCTGCTCTCGGGCGAGCGTCTCGAGCTCGGTGAGGCCGGCGGCGAACTCGTCGCTCGCCATGTGGTCGGCGTAGCCGCGGAACTGATCGCTCTCCCAGGCACCGTTCGGCGAGTCGGCCAGCGGCTTTCGCCGTCCCCCGAGCGTCTCGCCGAGCCATCGATATCCGATTCCGGCCTGCAGCAGGATGGCCGCGAGGGCCGTTCGCTCGAAGTGGGGCTGGCGGCGCGAGCCAGGATAGCGGCGGACATCGGCGATCAGCTCGACGCCCGCGCCGCGGAGCAGGTCGACGAACTCATCCTCCTCGTGGTTCGAGTGGCCGACCGTGAGGATCTCGGATGAGTGATCCGGCTTCGCCATCAGATCGCGACCACAGCGGGCGCCCAGCATAAGTCGCTTCGGGCTTCGCCCTTCGCTCCAAATTGCCGCGCCCTGGTGGTCGCTATGCTCACGCCCCGATGAGTCCCCTCGTCCCAATGGTGGTTGAGCAGACCTCGCGCGGCGAGCGCGCGTTCGATATCTACTCGCGCCTGCTCAATGAGCGGATCATCTTCCTCGGCACCCCGGTGACCGAGGACATCGCGAACCTGATCGTCGCCCAGCTGATCCATCTCGAGTCCGAGGACCCGGACAAGGACGTCTCCATCTACATCAACTCGCCAGGTGGCTCGGTCTACGCGGGCCTCGCGATCTACGACGCGATGCAGTTCATCAAGCCCGACGTCTCGACGATCTGCGTCGGCGTGGCGATGTCGATGGGCGCCCTGCTGCTCGCCGGCGGTACCGAGGGCAAGCGGATGGCGCTGCCGAACTCGAAGATCCTGATCCACCAGGTCTCGGGCGGGTTCTCGGGCCAGGCGACCGACATCGAGATCCACGCCAAGGAGATCATCGACGTCCGCCGCCGGCTGGACGAGATCATCTCCAAGCACACCGGGCAGCCACTCGACAAGGTCGCGAAGGACACCGAGCGCGACTACTTCATGAGCGCGGAAGAGGCACAGGAGTACAAGATCGTCGACCGCGTCATTGAGCACCGGTAGACGGCTCCCTCCTCTTCTGATCGCGCTCTGCGCGGTTCTGCTTGTTCCCTCGGCGGTCGCCGACGACCAGGCAATCCAGAAGGCCTCCGTTTCGCCGCAACGCGGCTTCACCGACTCGGCCGGTGGTGTCCGGATCTCCTACCGGCTGGGCGGCTCGGCGCCGGCCGACGTGACGATCCGGATCGCGGGCGCGAAGGGCGAGGTGCGGACGATCGACGTCCCGCAGGCGCATCCCGACAGGGACCTGGTCGAGCCCTGGGACGGTCTGACCAACGGCGGCCGGCCGGTGGCGGATGGCACCTACCACGTGACCGTCGCGGTCGTCGGCGGAAACGAGAAAGACGCGGGGAAGGTCGAGCTCCACCGTCACTTCTTCCCGGTCCGCGGTCCGCACGGCACGCGCGGCCCGGTCGGCGAGTTCGGGGCGTCCCGCAACGGCGGGCGCCGGCACAAGGGCTTCGACGTGACCGCGAGATGCGGGACGCCGCTGGCCGCCGCCGTCACCGGCACCGTCGTCAAGCGCGCATACGACCCCCGCCTGGACGGCAACTACGTCGTGATCAGGGGGCTGGGGGAGAGGCGCAAGTACTGGTACGTGCACATGCGTCATCCCTCGACCTTCCACAAGGGTGACCTGGTCCACGTCGGCCAGATCGTGGGCTTCGTCGGCAAGACGGGCAACGCGCGGACGGTCGGCTGCCATCTCCACTTCGAGATCCACGTGAGTGGCCGGCCGATCAATCCCTGGCCATACCTCCGGGCCTGGGATCGCTACAGCTGAGAGGAGTAGCCTCGCCGTGGAGAGGAGGGGAGATGTCCGAGGAAGCGATGGACCGCGCCGTGCAGCAGGCCCTCGCCCGGGAGGGGATCGCCGACGAGGTCCTGGCCGCGGGACAGTTCAACCCCCGCGGGCACAGCGGCTCTATGTTCGCCGGCGGCCTGGCCGGCAGCGAGATGGGCGAGCTCGGCGGCTCCGCGGGTGAGGCAGTTGGCGAGATCGCCGGTGTCGCCGGCGGCATGCGAGCGAACGCGTTGACCAGCGGCATGCCGCAGTGGATGTTGGTCGGCGTGACCGCGGACACCGTCTACGGGTTCGAGGGGCGCTCGCGAAGCAAGGAGCCCGGAGCGCTGATCTTCAAGGCGAAGCGCGCCGGACTCGAGGTGAAGGTGCATCAGCGCGTCAACGTGCGGGTGCTCGAGCTGATCCATCCCGAGAGCGGCTCGCGGATCGAGCTCGAGGGGAACCGCGTCCCGCTCACCCACAGCAAGGACGTGATCGAGGCTCTGAGCGGCTAGTCAGCCCCGGAGGCCTCGGTGAGCCGCGCGATCGTGAGCAGCTCGACCATGCCCGAGAAGCTCTGCGTGTCCAG
>DATBHQ010000123.1:0-4132 GCA_036557385.1 Solirubrobacterales bacterium
GGCCGGACTGTCTCAGATGTATCGGCCGCCTCTGGGGCGACGTCGGTTTGTGCGCCTCTACCGAGGGGGGATGTTCTGGTTCCGGTGCAGGACGTTCCCGGGGTCGTAGCGCGACTTGAGCGCCTGGAGCCGCTCGAACGAGTCTGGGCCGAAGGCCGCTCGCACGCGCTCGAGGGGCTCGTCCGCCTGCATGTAGTTGGCATAGCCGCCGCTGACCGACCAGGGCTCGATCGCCTTCGCGGTCGCGCGCGCCCAGCCGATCGACTCCTCGTCGAGCGCCGGGTCGAGCCAGTCCGCCATCACGCTGACGTTGAAGGCGGCGTCGCGGTAGCCGAGCGCGGCTGACTCCGGGTCGACGTCCTTCGGGCCGCCACGCAACGACTCGATCAGGATCGCGCCGGGGGGTCGGCCGATCGCACCCATGCTGTCGACGAGGATGTCGATCAGCTCGTCGGGCAGCTCGGTGACGAAGTGGCCCTTCCAGTAGTTCCGGTCCACGCCGTAGCCGGGGTTCAGGTTCAGCTGCTGGTCGAGGAAGGTCTGCTCGCGGACGCCGTCGGCGACGAGGCCGGGCGTGGCACGGAGCGCGCGGATCTCCTCGGTGTCGCCGTCCGGGCCCGTGTAGCAGGGGAAGACCGTCAGGGTCGGCGTCAGGTCATCATTCGACGCGATCTGCGCCTGGATGCTGATCTCTTTGCCGGCGGTCGCGTCGGCGTCGCGGAAGGCGCGGAGCGTCGCGCGAACCTCCTCGTCCCCCTCGTAGTCGAAGCGGCCGCCGACTACCCGCTCGAGGGGGTGAAGCCGGAACTCGGCCCGCGTGACGACGCCGAAGTTCCCTCCTGCCCCGCGGAGACCCCAGAGCAGCTCGGGATCGCCGTCCTCGCCGGCGCGGACGACCTCACCCGCGGGGGTGACCACCTCGGCGCCGAGCAGGCCGTCGCAGGTGAGCCCATGCTGGGCAGTCAGATGACCGATGCCACCGCCGAGGGTGAGGCCGGTGACGCCGGTCGAGCCGACCACGCCGCCGGGCGTGACCAGGCCGTGGGCCTGGGTCGCCTGATCGAAGTCGAGCCAGGTGGCGCCGCCGCCGGAGACGGCGACCCGCCTCTCGGGGTCGACCACGACGTTCCGCATCCGCGAGAGATCGATCACCAGGCCGTCGTCGACCGAGCAGTGGCCGGCGGGGTTATGGCCGCCGCCGCGAACCGCGATCTCGAGCTCGTTCGCCTGGCCGAAGGACAGCGCCGTGGCCACGTCTCTCGCGTCCACGCAGCGCACGATCGCCGCGGGCTTCCGAGTGACCAGCAGGTTGAAGCAGAGCCGGGCCTTGTCGTACTCGTGATCGGCGGGCGTGAGGACGTCGCCCGTGAGCGACTCGCGGAGCTTCTCCACGTCCGCCGCCATCAGGGCGCCTCGTAGGCCAGCTCGACCGCACCCCGCGGCAGCTCCCTCACGCTCTTCAGCGAGAGCCGGTCCCCGGCCTTGATCGCGGGCGAGAGCTGCATGCCCTCGCCGGCGATGATCGGCAGGACGACCAGCCCGAACTCGTCGATCGCGCCGAGCTCGCGGTAGGTCTCGATCGTCGTCGGCCCTCCGATCAGGTGGACGTCGCCGCCGTCGTTGGCCTCGCGGACGAGGTCCAGCAGCCGCTCCGGGTCGCTCTCGACCACGACGTCGTCGGGTGTCCCGTCCGGCCGCTCCGAGGCGAGCACGAACACCTGCACGTCGGACCAGGGCCACTGCTCGGCCACCTCGAGCGCGGGCATGAGCGTCACCCGGCCCATCAGCACTGCGTCGCAGCTCGCCTGCAGCTCGACGAACCCGTAAGCCTCCGGATCGAACTCCGGGTCGGAGAGTTGCACGGGCAGGCCGTCCTTGTTCGAGATGTAGCCGTCGAGGCTGGTGCACATGCGAGTTCGGACTTGCACCGTCCCTCCTTTCGCGATCGGAACTACAGACCGCAAGCCAACAGGAAACTCATCGCGGCCGCAGCCGGCCCAGCTACTCCGGCTTGTGGCAGACGACCTCGATGTTGTTGCCGTCCGGGTCCCGGACGAAGGCGCCGTAGTAGGTCGGGTGGTAGTGCTCGCGGAGCCCGGGTTCCCCGTTGTCGCTGCCCCCGGCAGCAAGCGCGGCGGCGTGGAATGCGTCCACCGTCTCCCAGTCGGGCGCCCGCAGGGCCACGTGGACGTTCTCGGTGGTCGGCTCGCGCACTCCGGAGATCCAGAAGTCCGGCTTGCCCTCGCGGCCGAACCCGCCATGTCCCTCGACCGGCTCCATCAGGAGCGAGTAGCCGAGTGGCGCCAGCGCCTGCTCGTAGAAGCCGCGGCTGCGACCGTAGTCCGAGGCGTTCACCCCGACATGGTCGATCATGGACGGAGCCTATGCGCTCTCGAGGATTCGCTTCAGGTCCGCGAAGTTCGAGTCGACGCCGCGCTTCACGACTCGAGAGCCGAGCGGCCCGAGCGCGCCCGCGAGGCCCGAGAGCTCGACCTCAGCGCTCAGATTCACAACGGTCCCGCCGTTTCTGCCCCGAGAACCGATAGCGATAGGTGAACGGGGTGGGACCCGATGTGGTGCGAATCACGAACTCATCCGGGCGATCCAAACCGATGACTTCAAGCTCGTTCTGCGCTTCTCCGCCGGGAAGGTCTCGCTCCATCAGGTAGGTGGCGCCGATCTCCTCACCTCCGGCAGCCGTTCTCGTGACCGACTGCACCGCCGAGTTCCAGCGCGGAAAGTTCGCCGGATCGGAGACGTAGTCGAAAACCTCCTCGACTGGCCTCTCGATACGAACGTCGGTCTCGAAGTTCATCGTGACACCGGCGGCAACGCAGACTAGGGTGCTGAGCGTGGGAGTGGGGATGCGCGAGGAGCGCCTCAGCCTCGGTGAGGTCACCATGGTGATCAGGGTGAGCGCCGGGGACTCCGGCGGGGCGATGACCGTGCTCGAGGAGGTGCCGCCGATGGTCGACACTCCTCTCCACGTGCACAGTCGCGAGGACGAGCTCTTCTACATCGTCGAGGGCGAGCACATCATCACGGTCGGGAACGAGGAACGCAGGCTCGGACCTGGCGACGCGCTCTTCGCTCCACGCGGTGTCCCCCACGCCCAGCGCCGCGTCGAGCCGGGGGTTGGCCGCGAGCTGATCGTGCTCACGCCGGGCGGATTCGAAGAGTTCTTCCGCGAGCTTGCGGAGGCCGACCGCGATGGCACCCTTGGGCCGGACGCCTACGCGGCCGCCTCCGAGCGTGCCGGCATCACCTGGCTCTGAGCTTGCAGCTCAGCCGTCCGCCGGCGGGATGTTGTGGTTCAGGTGGAAGAGGTTGTCCGGGTCATAGCGGCCCTTGAGCTCGCGCAGCCGCTCCCACGCTCCGTTCGGGTAGGCGTCGCGGAGCGACTCCGGGGCCTCCTCGCCAAGGAAGCCGACGTAGCCCACCCCGTCCTTCCCGAGTGCGCCGGCGAGCTCGGCCGCCCAGGCCTCGTGGGCCTCCCTCTCGGCCGGGTCCACGTACATCGCCGCGACGTTGACCATCACCTTCCGGTCGCGGTGCGGGAACGCGGTCGCGTCGTTGGGAACCCGCCCGTAGGCGCCGCCCAGCACCCGCAGCTGCACGGCCTTCATCATCGCGGTGGACTTGGGGAGCGCCTCGAGGACGGCCTCCGCCGCCGACGCCTCAAAGGAGTCGGCGAAGAAGTTGGTGCCGGCCCCGAAGCGAGCCTCGGGCTCGGGCCCCTCGTAGAGCCCGGGGTAGGGCATCGTCCGGAGCATGTCGGCGAAGGGATCGGCGAGCGCGCGAAACGGCGCCAGGACTCCCTCGCCGTTGTCCACCGGACCGGAGTAGGCGAACAGGCTCATCAGGATGGGCTTGCCATGGGCCTCCTCCGGGATCATCGGCATCGGCGGGGCGATCATCGCGTTGGCGATCGTGGAGAGCTCCTCTGGAGCGGCGTCGGCCGCCTCCACGAAACCCGCGATCGTCTCGGGAGTCGCCGGCAGCATCAGCATGCCGCCCACGATCTGGGGGATCTCGTCGAGCTGAAGGTGAAGGCGCGTGACGACGCCGAAGTTTCCCTCGCCGCCGCGGATCGCCCAGAAGAGATCCGGCTCGGAGTCTTCGCTCGCCTGCA
>DATBHQ010000124.1:0-6287 GCA_036557385.1 Solirubrobacterales bacterium
CCCTCGAGCTCGCCGAAGCGCTCCTTCAGCGTCAAGAGGTCCGCGAGCGCCTGGCAGGGGTGGTGCCCCGGGGTCAGGCCGTTGATCACCGGGACGCTCGCTCCCTCGGCCAGTCCGCGGACGCGCTCCTCGGAGCCCGACCGGATCACGATCCCGTGCAGGTAGCCCGAAAGGATCCGGGCGGTGTCGGCGATCGACTCCCCGCGAGTCAGCTGGAGCTCGTCCGCCCGCAGGACGATCGGCGTCGCGCTCAGCTCCGCCGCGCCGACCTCGAAGGAGACCCGCGTGCGGGTGGAGGGCTTCTCGAAGATCAGCGCCACCGAGCGGCCGGCGAGGGAGTCGCGCCCCTCGCCCTGGGCGCGGCCGCGCTTGAGCTCCTCGGCGCGGTCGAGCAGCCCGAGCAGCTCGTCGCGATCGAGTTCCTCGCCGGTCAGGAAGTTGCCGGCCGAGAGCTGAGCGGTCGGTGTGGCCATCGGTCAACCGATACTAGGGGCGTGCAGGTCACCGCGATGACATGGAACGTGTTCCACGGCCGTGACTGGCCGCCGGAGCCGAAGCTCCAGGTGCGCGCCCACAAGGGGAACTTCCGGCGGGGGCCGCGCCTGGGCGAGCGCTACGAGCAGACGAACTGGGACCTCTTCGACCTGTTCGCCTCCTTCATCCGCGAGATCGACTGGGACGTGGCCCTCTTCCAGGAGTTCCCGCCGAGCTGGTCGAGTCGGATGGCGGCGGCCTGCGATGCGGAGGCACACCGCGCGTTCAGCGGCCGGAACTGGTTCCAGCCCCTGACCTCTCTCATTGGCCGGTGGCGCCCGGACCTCCTGGGCGCGTGGGAGGGCGGCTCCGACACCACGCTGGTCCGCGCCGGCGCGGGACCGATCGCCGAGCGCCGGCGCGTGGTGCTCACCCGCAAGCCCGAGACCCGCGTCATGGCGCTCACGCGCCTGGGGTCCGGGCTCTGTGTCGCGAACCTGCACGTCAGCACCAGCCCCCCGTCGGCGGAGCCTGAGCTGCTGGAGGCGGCGGGCATAGCCACCGGGTTCGCCGGCTCCGGCCCACTGATCTTCGGCGGGGACTTCAACGTGCGGCCGAAGGCGAGCGCGGTCTTCGACCAGCTGGAGGAGCGCTACGGCCTCGCCCCCCGCACCGGGCCCGACCGCCTCAGCCACCTGCTCGCGCGCGATCTGGAGGTCACGGAGCACCCCGCCGCCCTCCCCCAGGAGGTTCGCGACGTCCCGGATCCGGACACCGGGCGGCTGATCCGCCTAGCGGACCACAACCCGGTGATTGGAAAGTTCGCGACTGTGGGATAGTCCCCGCCAATGGCCGCGAAGTCCAAGGGAAAGAAGGCGAAGGCGCCGCCGACGCAGAGCTCGCGCGCCGAGCAGAGCGTCCAGTCGTTCCGGGACGCGCTCGAGAAGACCGTCACGATCTCCCGCGACCGGCTCCAAGAGGTGCTCGACGACGCCGTCCGCCGGGGCCGGATGACGCGCGGCGACGCCGACGAGCTGATCGGTCGCCTCGTCACCCGCGGCCGCGACCAGGCCGACGACCTGATCAGCCAGCTCGAGCGGCTCCTGGCGCAGGCCCGGGAGGCCCCAGGCCGCGCGCGCCAGCACGTCGAAAACCGAGCCGAGAAGGCCCGGAAGCGCGCCGTCAAGGCCGCGGAGCGGCCGCTGGCCGGCGCCGACAGGGTGAGGCGCGCCGCCCGCGTCCCCGGCTTTCCGATCACCGCCTACGACGACCTCTCGGTCAGGCAGATCGATCGCCGGCTCCAGGAGCTGAGCCGCGCCGAGCTGCGCAAGGTCCGGGACTACGAGCGCCGCAACAAGTCCCGCAAGGGCGTCCTTCGGTCGGTCGACCGCAAGCTCAACGGCAAGTAGGCGTCTCCTCGGCTACTGGAGCGTCGCCCGGCGGTCGTCGATCTCCTTGGAGATCTCATCGAGCGCCTCCGAGGAGCTCTGAGCGCGGACGGCCAGCTTCGCTAGCTCCTTCCGGACGTCCTGGGTCGCGCTGTCGAGCGTGTCGCGCCAGCTCGAGACCTGGTCCTGAGCCCTGGAGCCCGCGTCGCCCGACACGTCACGCAGCCGCGAGACCGCGTCGTCGATGCGTGAACGCACGTCGCCTGTCGCCTTCTCGCCGGCGGCCCTCAGGTCGTCGATCGCCTTCTGCACCTGATCTCTGACGCCGCCGCCTTCGCTGCTGCCACCACTTCCGCTTGCTTCCACCGTGGACCTCCTCTTGGATCTCCGCAATTTGCGGCGCAAGCCTAGCTGCAACGATAGGCCGGCGATGGGCAACGGGACCGCGACGGAGGAGCGCCCCAGGCGCGGCGAGCAGCTCACCCTCGAGGTCGACTCGCTCGCCTACGGCGGCAGGGGCATCGCGCGGCGAAACGGCTACGTGGTCTTCGTCGCCGGCGGCCTGCCCGGCGACCGGGTCCGGGCGGAGGTGACGAAGGCGAAGCGCGGTTACGCCGAGGCCTCGGCCCTCGAGCTGGTCCGCGAGTCGCCCGACCGGCTGCCGCCGCGCTGCGACCACGGCGGCGAGCCCTGTCCCGGCGCGCCCTGGCAGTCCCTTCCCTACGAGCAGCAGCTCGCCCACAAGCAGTCCCAGGTCTCAGACGCGCTCACCAGGCTCGGCGGCATCGAGGGCTTCGAGCTGGAGGAGATCGAGCCGGCGGTCGAGCAGTGGCGCTACCGGAACAAGCTCGAGTACTCCTTCGGCGTGCGGGAGGGCGAGCTCGTTCTCGGCTTTCACGAGCGGGGACGGTGGGACCGGATCGTGGACGCCGAGGACTGCCAGCTGGCGTCGGAGGCGAACAACGCCCGTCGCAACGAGCTGCGCGATTGGGCGCGCACGGAGGGCCTTCCGGCCTACGATCGGCGCGCAGGCACCGGAGTCCTCCGCAACCTGGTCATCCGCGAGGGCCGCCGCAGCGGCCAACTTCAGTCGCGCCTGGTCACCTCCCCGGCCGACATCCCGAAGCCCCCGGTCGACCTCCACACCATCGTTGAGGGCTCGAGCGGCGCCACCGACGGGCCAACCGGGGCCCTCGGTCGCGAGCACCTCGAGGAGGAGCTCTGCGGCCTGCGCTTCCGGATCTCCCACAACGCGTTCTTCCAGACCAACACCGAGATGGCCGAGCGCCTCTATGGCATCGCGGCCGATCTGGCCGGCCTCGCCGGGACCGAGCGCGCCTTCGACCTGTTCTGCGGGATCGGCACCCTCGGGCTCAGCCTCGCGGGGCGGGCAGGAGAGGTCTGGGGGGTCGAGATCGTCCCCGAGGCGATCGCCGACGCGGAGGAGAACGCCCGGCTCAACGGCATCGAGAACGCGCACTTCCGGGCCGGCGACGCCCGCAAGGAGATCCGGCCGCTTCTCGAGGAGGCCGGGCGCCCTGACGTCGTCGTCGTGGACCCGCCGCGTGCCGGGCTCTCCAAGAAGGTGGTCAGGCGCGTGATCGAGTGCGAGGCGCCGCGCATCGTCTACGTCTCCTGCAACCCGACCACGCTCGCCCCCAATGCGGCCCAGCTGGGGGAGGCCGGATATAGGGTGCGCCGCGTGAGGCCGGTCGACATGTTCCCCCAGACACCGCACATCGAGTGCGTGGCCCTGCTGGAGAGGACATGAGCCGCGGCTTCGGCGTCACCGGCGGGCTCGACCCCGAGATCGCGAGCCCCCTCGCAGGCCGCTGCCAGGAGCTCGGCTACGGCTCGATGTGGTCCAACGACCATCCCGGCGCCAAGGGGATCGAGACACTCGCCGAGTATGCGAAGGGGGCCGACCGCATCGACCTGGGCGTCACCATCGCCCTCGACCGCCAGTCACCCGAGGAGATCGCCTCGGACATCGAGAGCCTCGGGCTGGACCGTGAACGCCTCTGGCTGGCGATCGGGGCCGGCGTCACCGAGAAGCCATTGACCCGAATGCGCGACGCGCTGCCCGCCATCCGCGAGGCGCTCCCCGGCGTCCATCTGGCGCTCGCGGCGATGGGCCCGAGGATGTGCGCGTTCGGGGGCGCGGAATGGGAAGGCGTCTTCCTCAACTGGATGACGCCCGAGTTCGCGGTCAAGGCCCGCGGCTGGGTCGAGGGCGGCGCGAGCGACGCCGGCCGGGAGACCCCGCCCATCTTCGGCTACGTGCGGACCGCCGTCGGCGACGACGCCGAGGAGCGGCTCGCCAAGGACGAGGCCATCTACCGCGACCTGCACAGCGGCTACCGGAATCACTTCGACCGACAGGGCGAACCCGAGGGAACGGTGGGGGTGGCGGCCGAGAACGCCGGGGTCGCCCAGCAGGAGCTTTCTCGCTACCGGGCCCTGGACACGCTCGTGGTCAGGGCCTTGACCAGCGCCACCTTCGAGCGCATGTCGGCGCTCGCCGAGGCGTGCGCCCCCGGGGTCTGATCTAGCCCTCCAGCTCCTCCTCGTCCTCCGCCAGGGGGACGACCTCGGAGGCGCAGGTGGTGCAGAGGACGCGGCCTCCGGGAGGCCCCTCGGTGAGCGCCGCCTGCTTCTCGGCGTCGGTGAGCTCCGCGCCGCAGTTGTCGCAGCGGTCGGGCAGCTGCTCGATGGTTCGCTCCTCCAGCTCCATACCAAACGGGTTGCTCCTCGCCTTCGGCTGCGGAGCACCCTCGCGCGAAGCTTATTCCGGGTTCAGTACGGCGGCAAACGGTCGTACCAGTCACCGAGCACCCTGAACGCCGACCAAAAGCGTTGCTTCGCGTCGTCGGTGTCCAGCGAGTCGTCGATGTCCGGCACGTACAGAGCGTCGATCGTCGGCGTGAGACGCTGCACCCCGCCTTCCCGCGGCTCGATCCGCTCGGCCAGGGGCAGCTCGAGGTCGTTCAGGGTCTCGAGCGCCTCCTCTCCCATCACCACCACCATGCGCGGCTGCACGATGGCGATCTCCTCCGCCACCCGCGCCACGCAGGCCTCCGAGGCCTGACCCGGGTCGGTGAGAGGGCACTTGGAGCAGAGGGTGCCGAACACCACGATCGGGTCGATCGAGAGCCGCTTGAAGCTCTTCATCAGCGCGTTGCCGGCCCGCCCATAGAACGCGACCCCCTCCTCGATCTCCGAGGCTGTGGCGGAGCCCTTGAGCATGAGGATGTCGGCCTGCGGATGGCCGGAGCCCTGCACCGGCATCACGTTGCCGCGCGGGCAGTCGGCGCAGTCCGCGAGCTCGCGGCCCAGATCGTTCAGCTCACGGATCGCGCGCTCGAGGTACTTCTCGCGGATCTCGTCGTCGGTTATGGATGACACGGCGCCTTGCCTCTTCTTCGGGCCGGGCTCGGCCCCTTGCGCGTGCATCAACTCTTGCTCGCGGAGCGCCGGCGATTGCGCGTCCGGCGCCCGCCGTCGCGTGCCGCGAGGGAGCGGCCTCCCCGCCCGCCGCTCGTCTGCAGGAACTTGAGCGCCTGGACGTAGACCAGGTTCTTGTGCTTGCGGACGATGTCCGCCTCCCGCATCGACTCGAGGAACTCCTGCGGCCCGTCGAAGTCCCGGAGCCGGATCTTGACGCTGCCCAGTCCCTGAGCGACGTGGCTGTCCGACCCGGCGCCGGGGACGATGTCGTACTTCCCGGCGAACCTGACCGCCTCCTCGTTGAAGGCCGACAGGGTCACCCGCGGATTGAAGACCTCGAGGATGTCGACGTCGTCGACGACCTCGAGCAGGTTCTCGTAGTCCGGCACCGAGTGGAGCCGGTCGAAGGGGTGGGGGACGTAGACCAACCCACCCTGCCGGCGGATCTCGGCGATCGTCTCCGCCAGCGACATGCCGCGCTCGATCCGCTCGCTCAGGAACAGGCCGATGACCTCGCCCTCGTGCGCGGTCTTCACCTCCTCGGCGACGATCACCTTGATCCCGCCCAGGCGCGCCGCGATCTCCTGAGCCTCCAGCGCTCCTGAGATCTCGTTGTGGTCGGTGATCGCGATCGCGCCCAGCCCCTGCTCCTTGGCCGTCTCGACCAGCAGCTCGGCGGGGGTGGCGCAGTCGGGCGAGTGGTCGGTGTGCATGTGCAGGTCGCAATGGATGTGCTCGCGGTCCTGGAGCCTGCGGCGGATCTCCGGATTGCCGGTCGGGTCGTGGCGCCGCGCCACCAGCCTGCGGTAGACCGCCTCGACCTCGTCAGTGACCTCCGTCCAGGGCCGCGCGTTCGGCCCGGTGCGCGCGAGGGCCCGCAGCTGATCTCGGAGGGAGGGGTCGCGGCAGAGGCGCTCCAGCTGGGCCGCCAGCGTGAGCGCGTCCCCGACCGGGAAGAGCAGCCCGCGCTCCCCCTCG
>DATBHQ010000125.1:0-3346 GCA_036557385.1 Solirubrobacterales bacterium
CCGTCGACGCAGAGCCGCATGTAGCCGCCGTCCGCCTGCGGGATCGCGCAGCCGAAGCAGGCCCCGAAGCCGCAGGCCATCGGGGCCTCCAAGGCCAGCTCGCACGCCACTCCGCGCTCCGCGCACATGCCGCGGACCGCCTCGAGCATGGCCGGCGGGCCGCAGGCATAGATCGCGGCGCTGCGCGCATCGTCACCCTCCAGCAGCACGGCCAGGAGATCGGTGACGAAGCCACGATGCCCGGTGTGCCCGTCCTCGCTCGCAAGGCGGACCTCCGAGCAGTCGAAGAGGTCGAGGCCGCCGGAGTTGGCGCGATCCCTGAAGCCGAGGAGCACGCGGGCCGGAATCCCGGCCGCGAGCAGCTGCCGCCGCCAGATCGCGAGGGGGGCCACGCCGATCCCGCCGCCGACCAGGATCGCCCCTGCGGCTTCGGGGGCTACATCCCGGGGCGCCGAGAACGGCCTGCCGAGGGGCCCGTGCAGCCAGAGGCCCTCCCCCGCTTCGAGCTCCGCGAGCCTGGAGGTGCCCGGGCCGACCGCCTGCACCAGGAAGTCGAGCCGGACCCCGCCGTCCTGCCGCGCGGCGTCCGCCACCGAGAAGGCCCGGGCCAGGTAGGGACGCCCTCCGTCGCCGCCCCAGGCCGATTCCGCGGCCAGCATGTAGAACTGCCCCGCCGCCGGATCGGGGCCGACCGGATCCAGCGCGGAGAAGATCCGGTAGCCCCCGGAGGCGAGATTGCGGGTCACCTCGCAGCGCCGCCGGCCGAACGGGGCCACCACCCTCTCGCCCAGACGCGTCGTCCGGCCGGCCGTCACCTGCTCGATGGCTCGCGCTCCTGCGGCTCGTGGAGCTCCTGCAGCGAGCGGACGGGAGCGACCTCGCGGGCGGAGGCGAAGATCGCGCGGGACGCCGCCGACGCGCCCGTCATCGTCGTGATGCAGGGGATCCCGTGGCGAACTGACTCCGTCCGGATCTCGTAGCCGTCGGTGCGGGCGCCCGAGCCCGTCGGCGTGTTGATCACCAGGTCGACCTCGCCGCTGCGGATGCAGTCGACGACGTTGGGGGAGCCCTCGCCGATCTTCTTGATCCGGCGCACCGGCACGCCCATCCGGGAGATCGCCTCGGCGGTGCCTGAGGTGGCGATCACCTCGAAGCCGAGATCGTGAAAGCGGGTGGCGAGCTGCGTCGCGGCCGGTTTGTCCGAGTCCGTGACGCTGATGAAGATCGTCCCCTTCTCTGGCAGCGAGACCCCGGCCGCCGCCTGCGCCTTGCCGAAGGCTGTCGGGAAGTCCTCCGCGATCCCCATCACCTCACCGGTCGAACGCATCTCCGGTCCGAGTACGGCGTCGGCACCGGCGAAGCGAGCGAAGGGCAGCACCGCCTCCTTGACGCTGACGTGCGTGGGCGCCTCATCCGGCAGCTCCTGATCGGCGATCGACTCGCCGAGCATCAGCCGACAGGCGATCTTCGCCAGCGGCGTCCCAATCGCCTTGCTGACGAACGGCACCGTTCGCGAGGCGCGCGGGTTCGCCTCGATCACGAAGAGCTCGCCGTCGAAGACGGCGTACTGCACGTTGATCAGCCCGATCACGCCGAGCTCCAGAGTGATCCTGCGGGTGGTCGCACGGATCTCCTCGAGCATCTCCTCGCCGAGGCTCATCGGCGGGATCACGCAGGCCGAGTCGCCGGAGTGGACCCCCGCCTCCTCGACGTGCTGCATGACCCCGGCGACGAAGCACTCCTCGCCGTCGGCCAGCGCGTCGACGTCCACCTCGATGGCGTTCTCCAGGAAGCGGTCGAGGAGAAGCGGATGCTCCTGGTCGGCCTTGACGTTGGCCTCCAGGTAGGCGGCAAGCGCCCCGCCGTCGTAGCAGATCTCCATCGCGCGGCCTCCGAGGACGTAGGAGGGCCTGACGAGGAGTGGGAAGCCGACGTCCTCCGCGATCGAGACCGCCTCCTCGGCTGAAAGCGCGGTCCCGTAGGGCGGGTGCTTGATCTCGAGCCGCCTCAGCAGCGCCCCGAACCGTCCGCGGTCCTCGGCCAGGTCGATCGCGTCCACCGGGGTGCCGAGGAGCGGCACGCCTGCGTCCTCGAGCGCCTTCGCCAGCCGCAGGGGCGTCTGCCCCCCGAACTGGACGATCACGCCCTCCGGCCGCTCGATCTCGCAGACGGCGAGCACGTCCTCGGCGGTCAGCGGCTCGAAGTAGAGGCGGTCGGAGGTGTCGTAGTCGGTCGAGACCGTCTCCGGGTTGCAGTTGATCATCACCGCGTCGCGGTCCAGCTCACGTGCCGTCATCGCCGCGTGGACGCAGCAGTAGTCGAACTCGATCCCCTGTCCGATCCGGTTGGGGCCGGAGCCGAGGATGACGACGGATTTGCGGTCGCCGCGCTCCACCTCTCCGGCGCCGTTCGACCCCCGCTCATGAGCGCTGTAGAAGTAGGGCGTGCGGGCCTCGAACTCGGCCGCGCAAGTGTCGACGGAGCGGTAGGTGCGGTCGAGGCCGTCGGTCCCGTCTCCCTCGGTCGCCAGGGCCCACAGCTCGCGCAGGAACCAGGGGTCGATCATCGTCGCCTCGTGAATTCGCTCGAGCTCGACCCCGCGCTCGAAGCCGGCCAGCACGAGGTCGAATCGGTCGGGCGAGGGCGTCGAGAGCCTCTTCAGCAGCTCGCCGGTGGACTCGGGCACCTCCGGGGTCGTGTCGAGCTCCCGGGAGCGCATGGCCTTGGCGAAGGACTCGCGGAAGGTTCGCCCGATCGCCATGCACTCCCCCACCGACTTCATGTGGGTGGAGAGGCGACCCTCCGCGCCGGGGAACTTCTCGAAGGCGAAGCGCGGCACCTTGGTGACGACGTAGTCGATCGTCGGCTCGAAGGAGGCCGGCGTGGCCTGCGTGATGTCGTTGGGAATCTCCTCGAGCGCGTAGCCGACGGCGAGCTTGGCGGCCATCTTGGCGATCGGGAAGCCGGTCGCCTTGGAGGCGAGCGCCGAGGAGCGCGAGACGCGCGGGTTCATCTCGATCACCACGACGTCGCCGGTCTCGGGGTCGACCCCGAACTGGATGTTCGAGCCGCCGGTCTCCACGCCGACGGCTCGGATCACACGGATGGCCTGGTCGCGCAGCTCCTGGTAGAGCGAGTCCGTGAGCGTCTGTGCCGGCGCGATCGTCACCGAGTCACCGGTGTGGACGCCCATCGGGTCCACGTTCTCGATCGAGCAGATGATCACGACGTTGTCGTTGCGGTCGCGCATCACCTCGAGCTCGAACTCGCCCCAGCCGAGGACCGACTCCTCGACCAGCACCTGGTTGATCGGGCTGGCGGCGAGGCCCTCGGAGACGACCTGTGC
>DATBHQ010000126.1:0-19825 GCA_036557385.1 Solirubrobacterales bacterium
ACGGTCACCGGCGCAGCCGGCCAGATCGGCTACGCGATTCTCTTCCGCATCGCCGCGGGCGAGATGCTCGGGCCGGACACCGAGGTGAAGCTGCGCCTGCTGGAGATCCCCGACGCGATCAGCGCCGCCGAGGGAACGGCGATGGAGCTCGACGACTGCGCCTTCCCGCTGCTCCGCGCGATCGACATCTCGGACGATCCCAAGGAGGCCTTCGACGGGACCAATATCGCGCTGCTCGTCGGCGCCCGTCCGCGCTCGAAGGGGATGGAGCGGGCCGATCTGCTCGAGGCCAACGGCGGGATCTTCAAGCCGCAGGGCGAGGCGATCGCGTCGGGCGCCGCCGACGACGTCAAGGTGCTGGTGGTCGGCAACCCGGCGAACACCAATTGCCTGATCGCGATGTCGAACGCGGACGGAGTGCCGAGGGAGCGCTTCACGTCGATGATGCGGCTGGACCAGAATCGGGCCATCAGCCAGGTCGCCAACAAGCTGGAGCGACCGGTCACGGACGTCAAGCGGATGGCGGTCTGGGGCAATCACTCACCGACCATGTATCCCGACCTGGTCAACGCGCTCGTCGACGGCAGTCCCGCGTGGCCGCAGGTCGACGACGAGGCATGGATCGCCGAGGAGTTCATCCCGACGGTCGGCAAGCGCGGCGCCGCGATCATCGAGGCGCGCGGCGCCTCCAGCGCAGCCTCGGCGGCGAACGCGGCGATCGACCACATGCACGACTGGGTCTCCGACACCCCGGACGAAGACTGGGCGTCGATGGGCGTCGCCTCCGACGGCTCCTACGAGATCGAGGAGGGCCTGATCTGCGGCACGCCCTGCGAGTGCTCCGGCGGGGAGTGGAAGCGCGTCGAGGGCCTCGAGATCACCGACTTCTCCCGCGAGCGGATCGACGCGAGCGTCGCCGAGCTGCGGGAGGAGCGCGACGCGGTGCAGCGGCTGGGGCTGATCTAGATGAGACGGACCCGCCCTATGCGCTGTAACCCTTTCCGCGGCGCTTGATCCGCCCTTCCTTCTGCAGGTCGGGGAGCACGCGGTAGAGGTAATTCGGGTGGTTGAGCTTCATCTTCTTGCCGAGCTCGGAGACGGTGATCCCCGGGTTCTGCTTGATGATGCGAACGGCCTGGTCGGCGCGGGTCGACCCGCGGCGGCGAGCGCGGGTGGCGGCGCCGCGCGCCCTGCCCGCGGTGCGCCTGGCCCTCGTGCCCAAGCCGGCGAGCGCGGCCTCGACCTGCTTACGCTCCTCTTCCAGCTCGCGCAGCCGGCGCTCGAGTAGCGTCCTTGCTTGATCGACTGTGTTGGAAACCCTTGGCATTGCTCGTAAGTCCTCTCTGGGGGGAGATAACGGTTACGTCACCGTAACGGTTAGAGGCACACATGGTGAATGACTCAGGGCATGTCGTCGTCGTCGCCCGCCTGCTTCTGCCGGCGGGCCTCGACCCGCTGGCCGAGCGCTTCGAGGTCCGGGAGGGCGGTCTCGATGCGACGCGAGAGAGGATCCTCGAGATCGCCCCCGGCGCGGTGGCGTTCGTCGCCGATCCCAGCATCCCGGTGGACCGGGAGCTCCTCGACGCCTGCGGCGACGGCCTCCGGGTGGTCGCCAACTTCGCGGTCGGCTACGACAACGTCGATCTCGAGGCCTGCCGCGAGCGCGGTGTGATCGTCACCAACACCCCCGACGTCCTCACGGAGGCGACGGCCGAGCTGGCGCTGGCGCTGACCCTCGCCGCCGGCCGCCGGCTGGGCGACGCGGAGCGCGACCTGCGGGCCGGCAACTGGCGCGGCTGGGACCCCGCCGCCTATCGCGGCATCGAGATCTGGGGATCGACGGTGGGGGTCATCGGCATGGGGAGGATCGGTCATCGCTACGCGCGTCTCGCCCACGGCCTCGGCGCCAAGATCGTCTACGCGGGCCCGTCGGCGAAGCCCGAGGCCGAGGGCGAGCTGGACGCGCGGCGGCTCGAGCTCGACGAGCTGCTCGAGGCCTCGGACGTCGTCAGCCTCCATGCCCCGGCGACGCCCGAGACGCACCACCTGATCGGGGGGCGAGAGCTGGAGCTGATCGGGCCCGACGGCGTCCTCGTCAACACCTCCCGCGGCACCCTGGTCGACTCCGAGGCCGTCGCCGAGGCGCTCGAGAGCGGAGCGCTCGGCGCCGCCGGGCTCGACGTCTACGAGGAGGAGCCGAACGTGCCGCCACGCCTGCTCGAGGCGCCGCGCTGCACGCTCCTGCCGCATATCGGCTCGGCGACCATCCCGTCGCGCGACGGCATGGCGCGGGCGGTTGCGGACAACGTGATCGCGGTGCTCGACGGCCGGGAGCCGCCCAGCCGGGTCGCCTAGCTCGGGGCCGAGCCCTCGTCGCCCTCGCGGTCGGCGGCCTTGCGCGACCGTGGCAGTGTTCCCATGATCACGTCCCAGAGCGGCGAGGAGACGCCGAAGCCGTAGCGGTGGTCCTGGAAGTGGTGGCGCATGTGGTGGGTCCGCAGCCGCTTGCCGAACTGGGTCTTCGGCACGTGGTGATGCAGGTGGTAGTGCATGTAGTCGTAGGTCAAGTAGCCGAGGATGAACCCGGAGAAGGCCGGGAAGGCGTGGGGGGTCCCGAAGACCAGGACGTAGAGCCCCAGGAAGAGTGCCGCGAGCGGGACGCTGACGGCTGGTGGCATGACCAGGCGCATCGCGTCGTTCGGGTGGTCGTGATGGACGCCGTGGATGATGAAGTGGAGCCGGTCCCCACCTCTGAACTTCGGCTCCCAGTGGAAGAGCAGGCGATGGAGCCAGTACTCGGTCAGGGTCCAGATGGCGAGGCCGGCCAGGAACATGAGGGCCGCCGTTCCGACGGAGAGCCCGCGGTCGATGCCGAGCCAGACTCCGCCGACCACGACCGGAACGAAGATGACTGCCGGGATCGCCGGATGAACGCGGGAGAAGAAGTCGAGGAAGCGGCTCTCGAACATCGGCGGAGAGGCCGAGAGCTGAGCTGTGCGCTCGTGTGCCATCGGGGCTGATCTTAGCGAGAGCCGTTTTGATCCCGGCGCTTTTGTGGTGCTTGCGGAACTCGTGACCAAGTCGTGAAAAAAGAAGTGCGTCATTTGCGAGTTTGTGCCTGACGCACGCCTGAGGAGGTGCCATAGTGAGCGTCCGCCGAGGGGCACGAGAGGAGCCCCGCCCGGCGATCAGATCGGGGCCCAGACCCCGGGGAGAACGAGACGAGAGAGGATGGGGCGAACCTTGGCCGACGGTCGAGCGCGCACTGCTGCTGTGAGTTGCGAGGACTGCTTCTTCCGCCGCCGCGGCCTCTGCGCGCTCGGCCTCGACTCCCCTTGCCCCACCTTCCGGCCCGACACGCCAGACGGCCTCGTCCCGCCGCGCCAGCCCGCGCTTCTCATGCGGGACCGTCAGCAGGGCCCCAGCGCGCAGGTCGCAGTGGTCGCTGCGTAGCGGCGGTTGAACCCGGTTACAGTCCCGGCGGGGCAATGGGAACCTCGCCACCTTGAGAATCACAGTCCTCGGCAAGTCGCCCTCCTGGCAAGACGCCGGAGGGGCCTGCAGCGGCTATCTGGTCGAGACCGATGAGACGAGGGTCCTGCTCGACTGCGGCAACGGGGTGTTCGGCAAGCTCCGCGAGCACGCCGACTACACGGAGATCGACGCGGTCGTCATCTCGCACCTCCACGCCGACCACTTCCTCGACCTCGTCCCCTTCTCATATGCCCTGATCTACGCGCCCAAGCAGCAGCCGGTCCCGGTTCACATCTGGAACGGGACCGACGACCCGGCGCACCCACGGCTGATCGCACCGCCGGGGGCGCAGGAGACCTTTCGGCGGGTCGTGGGGTCCTGGGGCAACGACGACCTGATCGAGAGCGCCTTCCGGATCGAGGAGTACGCCTCGGGCGACAGGGTCGACGTCGGCGACGTCCGGTTCAGCTTCCACCCGGTCCCGCACTTCGTCGAGACCTTCGCGGTGCGGATCGGCTCGGAGGGCGGCGGCGAGGTCGTCTACAGCGCCGACACCCGGCCGGGCGGCGAGATCATCGAGGCCGCCGAGGACGCCGACCTGCTGATCATCGAGGGCACGCTGCCGCGGCCGGAGCGCACCGGCAACCGGGGCCACCTCACCCCGGAGGAGGCAGGCCAGCACGCCCGCGAGGCCGGCGCGAAGCGGGTCGTGATCACCCACATCTCGGACGAGCTCGGCGACGAGTGGGCGCGCGAGGAGGCGGAGAAGGGCTTCGGCGCCCCCGTCGAGGTCGCCCGCGAGGGCGCGACCTACGAGGTCTAGTCTGCAGATCGTGGGGGACGCGGCGATAGAGACACGCGAGCTTCGGAAGTCCTATGGCGACGTGCAGGCGTTGTGCGGCGTCGACCTCTCGGTCCAGGCCGGAACCGTCTATGGGCTGCTCGGGCCGAACGGGGCCGGGAAGACCACGGCGGTTCGCATCCTCACCACGCTGCTGCCGCCGGACGGCGGGACCGCCCGGGTCAACGGCCTCGACGTCGTGGACGACGCGGCGGAGCTGCGCGCCCAGATCGGGCTGGCCGGCCAGTACGCCGCGGTGGATGAGAACCTGACCGGCTTCGAGAACCTGGAGATGGTCGGGCGCCTCTATCACCGGCCCAGGTCCGAGGCGCGGGACCGGGCCCGCGAGCTGCTCGAGCGCTTCGACCTCCAGGACGCCGCCGATCGCATGGTGAAGACCTATTCGGGCGGGATGCGCCGGCGGCTCGACCTCGCCGGGGCGCTCGTGATTCGCCCGCCGGTGATCTTCCTCGACGAGCCCACCACTGGCCTCGACCCGCGCAGCCGCCTCGCGATGTGGGAGGTGATCGAGCGGCGTCGGGCGGCCGGCACCACGGTCCTGCTGACGACCCAGTACCTGGACGAGGCCGATCGCCTGGCCGACCGGATCGCGGTGATCGACCACGGTGTCGTGATCGCCGAGGGTACGTCGGATGAGCTCAAGGGTCGCGTGGGCGGCGAGCGGATCGAGGTGACCCCCTGCGACCATGCGAGCGTCGAGGAGGCGATCTCCGCACTCGCCCCGCTGGGCTCCGATCAGCCGACGGCCGAGGACGGAATCGTGCGGGTGCCGATCTCGGAGCGCAGCGGTGCGATCGCCGCCGCGGTTCGCAGGCTCGACGAGGCCGGGGTGGCCATCGACGACATCGGGGTCCGGGTCCCCACCCTCGACGACGTGTTCCTCACCCTGACCGGCAAGCCGCCCGAGCCCGAGGAGCCGGAGGAGGATGGCGCCGTGCCCGAGTCCGAGCGCCGTGAGGCGGAGGTGAGGCGGTGACGGCCCTGGCGGCAACCGTGGGGGACACGTTGATCCTCGCGGAGAGGAGCGTGAAGCGGATCGCCCGGCAGCCCGACCTGTGGACCTCGTTCACCATCCAGCCGATCATGTTCGTGCTGCTGTTCGCGTACGTCTTCGGCGGCGCGATCGCCGTCCCGTCGCAGTTCGGGGACTACAAGGACTTCCTGATGCCCGGGATCATCGTCCAGGCGATGTCGTTCGGCGGCTTCGTGACCGCCCTCTCGATCGCCGAGGACATGCAGCGCGGCCTGATCGACCGGTTCCGCTCCCTGCCCATGTCCCGCATCGCGGTGCTCAGCGGCCGGACGCTGGCCGACGTGGCGACCAACGTCGTGCAGCTCGCCATCATGATCGCGGCCGGGCTGATCGTCGGATTCAGCTTCAGCTCTTCGCCGCCGGAGGTGGTCGCCGGGCTCGCCCTGGCGCTGCTGATCGGCTACTCGTTCTCCTGGGTCTTCGCCTACATCGGCCTCAAGGTCTCGACCCCCGAGGCGGCAAACGCGTTCGGCTTCACGATCATCTTCCCGCTCACGTTCCTCTCCTCGGCCTTCGTCCCTCCCGACACCCTGCCCGAGCCGCTGAAGACATTCGCGGTCGACATCAACCCGTTCTCCTACATGGTCGACGCCGTGCGCGCGCTCTTCCTCGGGACCCCGGCCGGCAACGACATCTGGGTGACGGTCCTCTGGTGCCTCGGCCTGATCGCCGCCTTCAGCACCCTCTCCGTCATTCGCTACCGCCGCGCGGTCGCCAGCTAGCCACCACGGCGTCGCCATCAGATCGCGGCAGCATGCGGCCGCCCCACATAACCGCTCGGGGCTACGCCCCTCGCTCATGGTGGAGCGGCCTGGCTGCCGCTAGTCGATCAGCGCCCCCGCGCTGACGTTGATCGTCGCCGCGGTCATGCTGCGCGCCCGATCGGAGGCGGCGAAGGCGGCGGTGTTGCCGACGTCCTCCAGGGTCGCGGCGCGGCCGAGGAGGGTCTGCCCCTCGATCAGCTTGGCGATCTCCTCTCCGCCCTCCATCTCGGGCAGCGAGTCCGGCACCCCGCCGCTCTCCAGGGTGACGACGCGGACGCCGCGCGGCCCGAGCTCGACCGCGAGCCGGCGGCGGAAGCTCTCGATCAGGTCGAAGGCGGCCTGCGTCGCTCCGAGCAGATAGTCGCGGTCGGGCCCGCTGCGGTCGCCGGGCCCCCCGAAGAAGAGGATCGCCCCCGACCCCTGCTGGATCATCCGGCGCCCGGCGGCCTTCGCCGTGATGAAGGTCGTACGCGCCGCCACCTCGATCGGGGCCATGTAGTCCTCGACCGCCAGCTCGACCAGCGGCGTGCCGTGGGTGTGGGGGTGCGCGATCACGTTCATCGAGACGTCGATCGAGCCGGCCTCGGCGACGACCTCCGCCGCGTGACGCTCGACCGAAGACTCGTCGAGCGCATCGACGATCGCCGTGCCGGCGCTCCCTCCCGCGGAGCGGATCCGATCGGCCACGCTCTCCAGGGTCTCCCGGGTGCGGCCGCAGAGGAACACGCTGGCCCCCTCGCGCGCGAAGGCGCGCGCGCAGGCGCCGCCGATTGAACCGCCGCCGCCGTAGATGACCGCCGTCTTGCCTTCCAAGAGCACTCGCTACCTCCTAGTCCGCGTTCTCGAATTGGGACCGGTCTCCCGCCCGGGATTCATCGCTGGCTATGGTGTTGGGCGATGACCAGCCGGCGCGATCCTTTCGCGGACTTCGCCCGCATGCGACGGGAGATGGACGAGCTTCTCGGTGACTTCTGGGACCAGGCCGGCCACCGCCAGCGCCGCCAGATCGCCGCCTTCGTTCCGCGCGTCGACGTCTACTACTGCGGCGAGGACGTGCCCGAGAAGGCGATCGTCAAGGTCGAGCTGCCGGGGATCGAGCTCGAGGCGGTCAACCTCGAGGTCACCGGCCGGACCCTGGTGATCAGCGGCGAGCGACCTGTCCGCGAGACGGAGGGGCGGACCTATCAGCAGGTCGAGCTGCCCTCCGGCCCGTTCCGGCGGGTGGTCGAGCTCTCGGTGGACGTGAACGCCGAGCAGGCCCAGGCGACCTACGAGGACGGGATCCTCAGGGTGGAGCTGCCGACCCGCGTGCCGAGGCCGGCCCGCCAGGTACCGATCGAGCGGGCGGAGTAACGCGCCGCCCCACGGGGAAGGGAAGCTGACAGTGGCCGACGTGGAGACTCCCCAGCTCGAGGTGGTGGAGATCCCCGAGGTCGAGGACGCGGTCCGCCGGGCCGAGCCGCTCCCGGACGCCCTGCCGATCCTGCCGCTGCGGGAGACGGTGACCTATCCGGACACGCTGACGCCGCTCGCCGTCGGCCAGGAGCGCTCGATCAACCTCGTCAACGACGTCCTCTCGGGGGACCGGATGCTGGCGATGGTGGCCTCGAAGGACCCGGAGCTCGACACGCCGGGCCCGAACGACCTCTTCGGCGTCGGCGTCGCCGGGACCGTGGCGCGGATGATGAAGGTGCCCGACGGGACCCTCCGCATCCTGGTGCAGGGCTCGGAGCGGATCCGGATCACGGGCTACGTCACGGAGGAGCCCTACCTGGTCGCGCGGATCGAGGAGATGCCGGACGTGATCGAGCCGTCCACCGAGCTCGAGGCCCTGACCCGGAACGTCCAGACGACCTTCACGCAGATCATCGAGGCGATCCCGTACCTGCCGGAGGAGCTCCAGCTCGCGGTCGCCAACATCGACGACGCCTCCGCGCTCTCGCACCTGATCGCGGGCGCGCTGCGCATCTCCACCGAGGAGAAGCAGGAGCTGCTGGAGACGGTCGACGTGAACCGCCGGCTGCGCCGCCTCTCCGAGATCCTCACCCGGGAGCTCGAGGTGGTCCAGCTCGGCTCCAAGATCCAGTCGCAGGTCGAGTCCGAGATCGACAAGGGCCAGCGCGAGTACTTCCTGCGCCAGCAGATGAAGGCGATCCAGGAGGAGCTCGGCGAGGGCGACGAGCAGCAGGCCGAGATCAACGAGTTGCGGGAGCGGATCGAGCAGGCCGGGTTGCCCGAGGAGGCGCAGAAGGCCGCCGAGCGCGAGCTCTCACGGCTCGAGAAGCTGCCGCCGGTCGCGGCGGAGTACGGGGTGATCCGCACCTACCTGGAATGGCTCGTCGATCTGCCCTGGTCGAAGGAAACCGACGACAACCTCGAGATCGCTCATGCCCGGGAGGTTCTCGACGAGGACCACTACGACCTCGAGGAGGTCAAGGACCGCATCCTCGAGTACCTGGCCGTCCGCAAGCTCAACCCGGAGTCGCCCGGCCCGATCCTCTGCTTCGTCGGGCCGCCGGGCGTCGGCAAGACCAGCCTCGGACGATCGATCGCCCGGGCGCTCGGTCGCGAGTTCGAGCGCATCTCGGTCGGCGGGGTGCGAGACGAGGCCGAGATCCGCGGCCACCGCCGCACCTACATCGGCGCCCTGCCGGGAACGATCATCCGGGCGCTGCGCGACGCCGGCACCCGCAACCCGGTCTTCATGATCGACGAGATCGACAAGATGGGGGCCGACTTCCGCGGCGATCCCTCCAGCGCGATGCTCGAGGTGCTGGATCCGGCCCAGAACTCGACCTTCCGCGATCACTACCTCGACCTTCCGTTCGACCTCTCCGAGGTGCTGTTCATCGCGACGGCCAACATCCTCGACACCGTCCCGATGCCCCTCCAGGATCGGATGGAGGTGATCAACCTCGCCGGCTACACGGTCGAGGAGAAGCTCCATATCGCCAAGCGCTACCTGGTGCCGCGCCAGCTCCGGGCGAACGGCCTGAAGGCCTCGCAGATCGAGTTCTCCGACGCCGCGCTCAACGCCGTCATCGACGAGTACACGCGCGAGGCCGGCGTCCGGAACCTGGAGCGGACGATCGGGACGATCTGCAGGAAGGTGGCGCGCCAGGTCGCCGAGGGGAAGGCCAAGGGAAAGGTGAAGATCTCCGCGAAGCGCGCTCGCGAGCTGCTGGGCAAGCGCCAGTTCTTCTCCGAGCAGCGCCGCCGCACCAAGGACCCCGGGGTGGCGACGGGCCTCGCCTGGACTCCGGTCGGCGGCGTGGTCCTCTTCATCGAGGCGAGCGCCGTGCCCGGGTCGGGCAACCTCACCATCACCGGACAGCTCGGGGACGTGATGAAGGAGTCAGCGCAGGCCGCGCTGACCTGGGTTCGGAGGCATTCGCAGGAGCTCGCCCCCGACCTGTCCGACGACTGGTTCGCCAATCACGACATCCATGTGCACATCCCCGCCGGCGCCGTCCCGAAGGACGGGCCTTCCGCGGGCATCGCGATGGCCACCGCCCTGGCCTCGCTGATCTCCAACAGGCCGGTGCGGAACGACGTGGCGATGACGGGTGAGATCACGCTCACCGGGCAGGTCTTGCCGATCGGCGGGCTGAAGGAGAAGTCGCTTGCCGCCCAGCGCGCGGGGATCAAGCAGGTGATCGTCCCCGACCGCAACGAGGGCGACGTCGATGAGATTTCCGAGGCCGAGCGCGAGGGACTCGACTTCGTCTACGCCGATGACATCGGAGATGTGCTGCAAACGGCGCTCCAGGCGGATGGAAAAGCTCCGACCGGGTAGAGTCCGCCTGCACCCTGGAAAACGATCTGAGGAGACCCATGGGGGCACAAAGCAGAACCGCGAAAGCCGGAGACGCCGCTAAGTCGGTCGCGTCGAACCCGTACGTGCGCCGGCTGATCGAGGACGCGGAGCTTCGCGAGAACATCCGCGTCGCGTTCGAAGCGGCGAAGGGCGCGTATGCCCGCATGTCGAACGGCAAGGGGCCCGCGAAGGCCCTGATGGACGACAAGAAGGTCCAGCGCGATCTGCGTCAGGCGGCCGAGTCTCTGAGGGATGCTTCACAGCAGCTGCGCGGCAAGAAGACCGGCCGCCGGTTCGGGCTCGGAAAGGCCCTGCTCGTGGCGATCCTCGGAGCGGCCCTGATCCTCATTCTCAGCGAGGACGCGCGCAAGATGGTGCTGGACAAGCTGTTCGGCGCGGAGGAGGAGTTCGAGTACACCTCGACGACCACCCCGGCGCCGGATACCGAGACGGTTCCAAGCGCCTGACGGCGCGAGCCACCGGCTTGATCGAGGGCGCCTTCGGGCGCCCTCATTCATGAGGGCGCCCAGTTGGGCGGGTGCCCCTCTTTCATGTCACGGGCTGAGGAGGGCGCCGACCGCCCTCGCCAGCCGCGTGCCCTTTCGAGTCAGCCGGTACTCGGCGTGGGGCGGGCGGCCTGCGATGAGCTTCCGCTCGACGATGCCGGCGTGCTCGAGCTGGTCGAGCCGCTCCGAGAGCGTGGTGGGGGAGACGCCGGGGAGCGACTGGCGGAACTCGTTGAAGCGGACGGCGCCGCTGGAGCAGGCGTAGATCGTGCCCAGCGTCCAGCGGCGCTCCAGAAGGCTCGCGACCGAGCGGAGCTCGGAGGGAACCGGCGAGCAGCTACGACACCGCGGCGACATCCGCTCCGTGCCCCGCCGGCTCGAGGGCCAGGTCCAGGACCTCTCCGATGCTCATCACGGGGTGGAAGGTCATCTGCTCCCGGACCTCCTCGGGGACTTCCTCGAGGTCGCCTCGGTTCCGCTCCGGCAGGATCACCTCGGTGAGCCCCGCGGCGTGCGCCGCCAGCACCTTCTGCTTCAGGCCGCCGATCGGCAGCACCCGGCCCTGCAGGGTGACCTCCCCGGTCATCCCGACCGTGTGCTTCACCGGGCGCCCGGAGAGCAGAGAGGCCAGCGCGGTCGTCATCGCGGTGCCGGCGCTCGGGCCGTCCTTGGGGATCGCCCCGGCGGGCACGTGCACGTGGAACTCGTGCTTGAAGGCGTCCGAGTCGATGCCGAGCTCGTCGGCGTGAGCGCTGACGTAGGAGAGCGCGATCCGCGCGGACTCCTTCATCACGTCGCCCAGCTGGCCGGTGAGCACCAGGCCCTTCTCGCCCTCGGTGGCGGTCGCCTCGATGAAGAGGACGTCTCCGCCGGTCCCGGTGACGGCCAGGCCCGTCGAGACGCCGGGGATCGCGGTGCGCTCCACGGACTCCTGGAAGAACTTCTGCCTCCCCAGGGCGTCGACCACGGCGGCGTCGTCGAGGGCGACGGGGGGCTGCGCCTCTCCCGAGGCGATGTTCGTGGCGACGCGGCGGAGCAGCTTGCCGAGCTCGCGCTCGAGCTGCCGCACACCCGCCTCGCGGGTGTACTCGGTGACCACCTTGCGCAGGATCCCGTCCGAGACCTCGACCTCCTCGTCCCGCAGGCCGTTTCGCTTCACCTGCCGCGGCAACAGGTAGCCGCGGCCG
This sequence comes from Solirubrobacterales bacterium, assembly GCA_036557385.1. Classification (GTDB taxonomy): domain Bacteria; phylum Actinomycetota; class Thermoleophilia; order Solirubrobacterales; family 70-9; genus DASUPK01. Next base: position 11,644 of record DATBHQ010000126.1, read on the forward strand.
ATCGCCAGCTTCTCCTCCGTCGTGTAGCCGTCGAAGGGGATGATCTCCATCCGGTCGAGCAGCGGAGCCGGGATCGTGTCCAGGATGTTGGCGGTGGCCAGGAAGACGACCTCGGAGAGGTCGACCTCGACGTCGAGATAGTGGTCGCGGAACGAGTGGTTCTGCGCCGGGTCGAGCACCTCGAGCAGGGCCGCCGAGGGGTCGCCTCGCCAGTCCGCCCCGACCTTGTCGACCTCGTCGAGCAGGATCACGGGGTTCATCGTCCCGGCGTCGCGCAGGGCGCGAACGATCCGGCCGGGCAGCGCGCCGATGTAGGTGCGCCGGTGACCGCGGATCTCGGCCTCGTCGTGGACGCCGCCCAGGGACAGGCGCACGAACTCGCGCCCGAGCGAGCGGGCGACGGACTCGCCGATCGAGGTCTTGCCGGTTCCGGGGGGCCCGACCAGCGTCAGGATCGCGCCGTTGGCGCGGTCGTCGTCGGTGATGCCACGCTCCTCGCGCAGCTTGCGCACCGCGATGAACTCGGTGATGCGCCGCTTGACGTCGTCCAGGCCGGCGTGGTCGGTGTCCAGGACCTCGCGCGTGTGCTGCGGATCGAGCCTCTCCTCGGAGCGCTTTGACCACGGCACCGCGAGCAGCCAGTCGAGGTAGTTGCGGATCATCGATGACTCCGGCGACTGCTCGCCCTGGCGCTCGAGGCGGCGAAGCTCGCGCTCGGCCTGCTCGGCGACCTCCTCGGGCATCCCGGCCTGTGAAATCTTTTCGGCGTACTCGGCGATCAGGTCGCCCTCGTCCTCGCCCAGCTCCTTGCGGATGGAGTCCATCTGCTTGCGGAGGAAGTACTCGCGCTGCTGCTGCTGCGCGCCGGACTCGACGTCATCGCGGATCTTCACGCGAACCTGCAGCTCCGCGAGCCGCTCGCGTTGCATCTCGATGGCCAGCTCGAGGCGGGCCGTGACGTCGACCGTCTCGATCAGCTCGAGCTTCTGCTCGCGGGAGAGGTCGGGGCTGAAGCCGGTGGTGTCGGCGAGGGCGCCCGGCTCCTCGATGGAGCGCAGGAACGCCCCGATGCGCTCGTCGGCGCCGCGCAGCTCGAGGATCTCCTCGACCACCGCGCGGTACTCCTGGGCCAGCTCGGCGGTCCGCTCGTCGTCCGGGTGTCCGTCGTGGATCTCCTGCACGTCGATGCGCAGCTGCTCGCCGTCGGGCTGTGCCGCCCCGGCAAGGCCTCGGTGGAGGCCGACCACGGTCGCGACGTGTGCGCCGCCGGGCAGCTGACCGCGCTCGATCACCTCGGCGACCACGCCGATGCGACCGAACTCACCGTTCTGGCGGGAGAGCAGGAAGACGCGATCCTCGTCCCCAGTGTCGACCGGCAACGTGGCCGTGACGCCGGGGAAGACGATCGCTTCGTCGAGTGGGATCAGAAGGAGGCTCATGTGTAAGTCCAATTTCTGTAGTTGATACAGCAACAGGATAGCCAGATGGGTTGGCGACCGCGGGGCGCCTTAGTCTCATCTGTCACGCATGGCGTCGAGGGGGCTCCCAGCGGACGAGCGGCGCGCCCATCGCAACGTCGTCGCCACGGCGGCGATTGCGGGCCTCGGCGGCCTGCTGTTCGGCTACGACACGGGGATCATCGCCAGCGCGCTGCTCTTCGTGAAGAAGGACTTCGACCTCGGGTCCTTCGAGCAGGGCATGGTGGTGAGCTCAGTCCCTGTGGGCGCGATCTTCGGCGCGGCGGCCGCTGGGGTGGCGGCCGATCGCCTGGGCCGGCGCTACGTGATCATCGCCGCGGCGGTCGTCTTCATCATCGGAGCCCTGCTGAGCGCGGCATCGCCCGACCTCGCCGTGCTTGTCATCGCGCGCGTGCTCCTGGGCGTCGCGGTCGGGCTCGCCTCGGCGAACGCGCCCGTCTACATCTCGGAAGTCGCCCCGCCCGAGGAGCGCGGCAGGCTGGTGAGCTACTTCCAGCTCTCGGTCACCGTCGGCATCCTGGTCGCCTACCTGGTGGGGCTCGCCTTCTCCGGGATCGACGGGTGGCGCTGGATGCTCGGTCTCGGGGCTGTCCCGGCGCTGGCACTCGGCATCGGGATGCTCGAGATGCCGCAGAGCCCGCGCTGGCTGGTGATGGTGGGCCAGGACTACGCCGCCCGGAAGGTGCTCGAGAAGATCCGCAGCGACGACGAGGAGGCGATCACGGAGGAGCTCGAGGAGATCAAGGGCTCGATCGAGGCGCGACCGGGCAGCTGGCGGGACCTGCTGGAGCCGGCGGTTCGCGCCGCGCTTCTGGTGGGGGTCGGCCTCGCGGTCCTCCAGCAGGTGACCGGCATCAACACCGTCATCTACTACGCGCCGACGATCATCCAGTTCACCGGGATCAACGGGAACTCCGCGGCGATCGTGGCCTCGCTCGGAGTCGGGGTGATCAACATCGGCGCGACGCTCGTGGCGCTGCGTCTGATCGACCAGCGGGGCCGGCGCCCGCTGCTGATGGTCGGGGTCACGGGCATGGCGATCGCCCTCTTCGTGCTCGGCCTGGCGTTCCTCGGCAACGCCGGCACCGCGTTCATCTCGGCGGTGGCGATCATCAGCCTGATGGCCTACGTGGCCACCTTCGCGATCAGCCTGGGCCCGGTCTTCTGGCTGATGAACTCGGAGATCTATCCGCTCAAGGTCCGCAGCAAGGCCGCCGGCGTCGGGACGATGGCCAACTGGAGTTCGAACTTCGTCATCTCGCTCACCTTCCTGCCGCTCATCAACCTGCTGGGGCGGACCGGCGCGTTCTGGGCCTACGCCGTAGTCGGGCTCTTCACCCTCTGGTTCTGCTGGAAGCTGGTGCCGGAGACGAAGGACCGCGAGCTCGAGGAGATCGAGGCGATCTTCCGCGAGCGCGCCGGTCGCTAGGGTCACGGCATGGCGAGCGTCCACATCCTGGTGCCGGCCCAGCGCTACGTCTTCGCCGTCTCCAACGGCGAGGCCGAGGCGGCGACGATCGACAGCTCCGCCGAGGGGTTCGAGCGCTACAAGTCGCTGCAGCAGGGGGGGCGGACGACGGGGATGGTCGCTTTTCCGAACACTCTCCTGGTCCGGGGCGAGCGTGACTACCTCGTCGATCCGGGACTGATGATGCAGGGGGCGCCGGTGATCGGCGCGCTGGAGGAGCTCGGCGTCGACGCGAACGACGTCAAGGACGTGATCCTCACCCACCTCCACTTCGACCACGCCGAGGGCATGGCGGGGTGGCCGATGCGCCGCACCTACGTCCATAAGCTGGAGACTGAGGCGCCCTACGCGCAGCTCATCTCGGGCGTCCTCGAGATGGCGAACCTGGAGGTCCTGGACGGTGAGGAAGGCGAGATCGAGCCCGGCCTCCGCTGGCTCCGCACCCCCGGGCACTCGGACGGCCTGATCTCGCTGCTCGTCGACACCAATGACGGGCTGGTCGTGATCGCCTCCGATTGCGTCGGCCCCCTGCCGGAGTACTTCGACGAGATGAACCTGCCCGAGGACTTCGGCCCGGAGCGGGAGGAGCTGCTCACCCAGTGGAAGCGCATCCGCGAGCTCGATCCGGCCGTCGTGATCCCCGGTCACAACCCGCCCGTGAAGCTCCGCTAGGCGCTCCGACACCGGCAGGCTGTCCAGCCAGCCAAGGTCCTAATGTTCGGGCCGTGGAGGCCACGACCAAGACGCGGGAGCTGAGCGGCGAGAAGGCGCAGCGGATCGTCGAGGCGATGCGATCCAGCGTCGCGCGCCGCGGCATCGCCGGCTCGACGTTCGAGCACGTCGCCCGCGAGGCGGGGGTGAGCCGCGGGCTGCTGCACTACTACTTCGGCACCAAGGAGGCGCTCCTGGTGGAGGTCGTTCGCCGTGACACCGAGCACCGGATCGCGCGGATGGATGAGCCGCTCGCGAAGGCCGGATCGGTGGACCAGCTGCTCGGCGTCCTCGTGGCCGACCTCGAGGACTCGATCCAGAACGACCCCGGGTTCTGGGTGCTGCTCTTCGACCTGTTCACCGCCGGTCGCCGCAATCCCGAGATCCAGCGCGAGGTGGGCGAGCTCTTCAACCGCACCCGCGATCACGTGGCGGAGATCCTCCGCGCCAAGCAGGCGGAGGGAGTGATCTCGCCCGGGCACGAGATCAACGCCGTCGTGGCCCTGCTCTTCGCCTTGGCGGACGGGATCGCGCTGCAGGTCCTTTCCGACCCCGACCGGGACCACACCGGCGTGATCGAGGCGGGAACGCAGGCAGCGCGCCACATCCTGGCCGGGTAGCGGCGACCATGCCCGGATGATCTGGCAGGAGCCCGCCAAGGGCGGCTACCCGGACCGTTCCTTCCTGGCGCTGGCCGGTGAGGAGCGGATGGGAGCGGGTCGTCGCGGGCTGATCCCGTACTCGCCGATGGGCTATCTGACCGAGCTCGAGCTGACCGAGGCCTCTCGGGGCCACTCGACCTTCTCGATGCCCGCCTCGCCTTGGTTCGCGAACTCCTCGGGGCTGATCTCGGGCGGGGTGCTCGCGGTGATCGGCGATGCGGCGCTCGGCTCGGTCGTCCACTCCGACGTCGGAGCGGGCCAGGGGATGACCACGGCCGAGCTGTCCATGTCCTTCCTGCGACCCGTGGTGCCGAACCCGGGCGCCGCGGTCACCGGGTCGGGACAGCTGATTCATCGCGGCCGCACGATCGGGATCTCCGAGGCGTTCCTGTTCGACGATGGCGACCAGCTGATCTCCCACGGCACGACGCGCTGCACCGTCTTTCCCCCGGTGGATCCGCTGCCCGACCCTCCTGGGAACGGCCCGATCGTCGAGCAGGAGCCGCCCGGCAGCGACCCCGCCGATCCGCTGCGACGCGATGTCGAGGGCGAGGTTCTTCCCCAGGAGCTGTTCGAGAGCCGCACCGGCCTCGAGATCCTCAGCGGCCTGATCTCGGACGATCTGCCCCGACCGCCGATCTACCACCTCACCGGCCTGCGCCTGGTCGAGGCGGCGGAGGGGGAGGCGGCCGTGGTCCTCCCCTGCAGCAAGTGGCTCTCGACCTCGGCTCGCACGATCCAGGGCGGCTTCACCGCGATGCTCGCGGAGAGCGCGATGACCTCCGCCGTGTTCAGCACCGCGCCGGCGGACACGGCGGTGGCCACCCTCGACTTCAAGGTCAACTACCTGCGGCCGGTCTTCCCCGACGGCAACGACATGACCGCCCGGGCCCGCATCCTGCACCGCGGCCGCACCCTGGTCGTCGCCGCCGCCGAGCTCACCAACGCCGAGGGCAAGAAGGTCGCCCTGGCCACCGGCTCCGCGATGTATCTGCCGGGGAGGCCGGCGAATCTCGTCGGTGTCGAGCTCGGCTCCGGCTCGTCCGACCCCGAGGACGACCCGGGCGCATAGCATCGGGCCGTGGGCTTGTTCGGGTTCTTGAGGAAGAACGATGAAAGGGCGATGCCCGAGCCCGGGACCGCCGAGTTCGAGAAGGCCGTGGCGGGCACTGCGATCCGCGATTCACAGAGCGTCTCGATGGGCGAGCCGGGCTGGACGCAGCCCGGCGGCTCCCAGACGATCGACCTGCGCGGCTCCGGCAAGCGGGAGGAGATCCAGCGGGTGCTGCGCGAGCACGGCATCGACCCCGACAAGGAGGGTCAGACGATCGACGCCTCGCAGGTCCCCGGGCTCCGCGAGGCGCTGCTCAGCGCACTCTTCAGACCGCCCTCCTGAGCGCAAATGCCCATCTGACCACACGTGGGTGTGGTCAGCTGGCCACTGGGCCGATCGGCCCGGGTAGCTACTCGACCGGCTGAGGCCTCGGCGGGAAGATCTTCGGCATCCGCGCCAGCTGGCGCAGCGAACCGCGCGGCTTCAACTTCCGGCGGAGGATCGCCTTGCGGGCGTCCTGGCCCCGGATCGAGATGTCGACCCAGTCGGCCCAGGTGGTGCGCAGAGTGATGTCGGGGTCGTCGGCGATACCCGGGGTTGCGCTGGTCGAGCCGTTGTCGATCCGGACGTGCCAGGGCTCGGCGTCCTCGAAGCGCCACTGGATCGTCACCGGGCGGTCCACCGCATCGGTCTGGGCGGAGCGCGCGATCACGTCGAAGAGGATCTCCTCGACCTCGTGGTTGGCTTGCGGCTTGCCGTTGGGCGCGCCGAGCACGCCGGCGCGGAGCAGCGTGATCTGCCGCTCGGCTCGCTCCTTGTGATCCATCTCGGGATCGAAGGGGTAGATGCCAGGCGGGTGTTCTGACAGCGGGTAGCCGGTCGCCCGCCACTTCTGCTCGACCGAGCGCATGCCCCAGGCGTAGAGCTCGGCGATGGTGAAGCCGTACTCGGTCGTGTAGCGCTCGTCCCAGCCGGGCGGCACGAAGATCCCGGTGACGTACGGGAGGACCTCCCGGAGGATCTCATCGGCGGCGGCCTTGCACTCCTCCGACTCGGCGAACAGCTCCGAGAGGACCTTGACCCCGAAGCCGATGTGGCGCTGCTCGTCGCGCGAGACCTTCTCCATTCCCGCGCTGAAACCGGGCATCGTGCCGGCCTTGACGAAGAAGTCCTCGATGAAGTGCTGGGTCGGCTGGGCCATCGTCGCCTCGATCACCATGTGGTAGAGCGTGATGGCCTGGGCGAACTTGGGGAGGGAGCGGTCGGTGTGGAGCTCGTCGACCATCCGCTCCAGCCGCCCGAAGACGTTGCGGTAGCCCCAGCCGAGCTCCGGCAGAGTGGCCTCGAGGCCGGTGGCGATGTCGCCCTCGACACCGATCACCTCCTTGAAGAAGCGGTAGAAGAAGACGGCGTGGCGGGCCTCGTCGACCTGCTGGGTCGCGAGGAAGTACTTCTGCTCCTCCTTCGGGGCGGCCTCGATGTAGGGGGAGAGCCCGTCGGCGACCGCGTCCTCGCCGTAGAAGAACATCGAGTAGACCCACATCGCGGACTTGCGCTGGATCTCGGAGAGCGACTCCCAGCCCTGCTTGTCCTGCGTGAAGTCGAGCTCGGACGCCTTCCAGTTGCCCTCCTCCCAGCGGCGGTAGAGATCCTCGTAGGTGATCTGCTGGGCCATGTTCTGCTGCGCGACCGACATGGCCCGTATAGTAACTGACTGACCAGTCAGTTAGTTCAGTGAGTCCCGTCACACAGACACGCAAGGGAGAGCAGCCGCGGTCGCGGATGACCGCCGCGGACCGCAGGGTCGCGATCCTGGATGCGGCCCGGTCGGCGTTCGCGGACTCGGGCTACCACGAGACCTCGCTCGACACCGTCGCCGGGCGGGCCGGGGTCTCGAAGGCCCTCCTCTACGAGCACTTCGCCTCCAAGCGCGAGCTCTACGTGGCGATGCTGGAGATGCACGTCCACGAGCTGGTCGAGCGGATCAGTGGCGCCGTGGCCGGCGCGGAGCCCGGCGAGGCTAGGATGCTGGCCGGCATCGAGGCCTTCTTCGGCTTCGTCGAGGAGCGGCGGGGCGCCTGGCGGATCATGTTCCGGAACGCGAGCGACCCCGACGTCGCCGTGCGGCTCGATCGCCTGCGCGACGAGGTGGCCGCCGCGATCGTCCAGCTGATGAGCGAGGAGGCCGAGCGCAAGGGGCTCGACTTCCCGAAGCTCCCGCAGATGGTCGAGATGATCGCCCAGCAGCTGGTGGGCGCGATGCAGTCACTCGCGGACTGGTGGGACCTGCACCGCGGGGTCCCGAAGGATGAGGTCGTGCAGGCGGCGATGGACTTCGCCTGGATCGGCCAGGAGCGGATCAGCCAGGGCCAGCGCTGGTCGCGCTGACCTCGACCGCCGCGGGCTGGCGCGGCGGGACGGGAGGCCGCGCGTTCAGCACGAGCGTGAGCACGGTGAAGGCTGCCAGCCCCGCAAAGGCGAGATCGGCATCGCCGCTGGCCAGAGCCGCCCCGACCGCCGGGATCACGGGGATCGGGAAGATCCCGGTCCCGACCTGCATCAGCCCGAGGCTGCCGATCGGCCGGTCCGGTAGAACTCGCTCGGCCTCGTCGTAGTAGAGCGGGTAGGGCAGGGAGAGCCCGACCCCCATCAGGACGAGTGAGAGCGCCGCCGCGAGGGTGGAGTCCCCAACGCCGAGCAGGACGAGCCCACCCGCCCCGATGGCGAGGCCCACGATCACCAGCAGCGCGGGACTGTCGCCGGAGGCGGTCATCCGGCCCGCGATGTCGCGCATCACCGCCGAGAGCCC
>DATBHQ010000127.1:0-5962 GCA_036557385.1 Solirubrobacterales bacterium
ACGGCTCGGGCGAGGTCACCGAGGGGGCCGCCAGCTAGAGATGGAGGAGATCGCCCGCGTATACGCCACCGCCCTGTTCGAGGCGGCGAAGGACCGCGGCAAGCTGGACGCGATCCGCGATCAGCTCGCCCAGTTCGTGGATGCGCTGCATGAGAACCGCGATATGCAGCTGTTCCTCTTCAGCCCGTATTTCTCCTCGGCGGAGAAGATCGACGGCCTGGAGAAGGCCGTGACGGACGCCGAGCCGGAGCTGATCAACTTCCTCGACCTGCTCCTGGAGAAGGGCCGGATGCCGGTGATCTTCCGGATCCAGAGCCAGTACAACGCGCTCTGGGACAAGGAGAACAAGCGCCTCGGCGTCGTCGTGACGAGCGCGGTGGAGCTCGATCCGGAGATCACCAAGCGGATCGGCTCTGAGATCGAGGAGCAGACGGGCAACACGGTTGAGCTGAGCACGCGCGTCGACCCGGACATCCTGGGTGGGCTCGTGCTCCAGGTCGGCAACATGGTCTTGGACACGAGCATCAGAAACAGGCTCGAGAAACTGCGAAAGAGCGTCGCTTCCGCGGCGTAGGCAAAGGAGTGACGTAGAGAGATGGAGATAAAGCCGGACGAGATCGCCAGCATCCTGCGGGAGAGGATCGAGGGCCTGGACACGGACTCCGCCGACCTCTCGGAGGTCGGAACCGTCCTCGAGATCGGCGACGGGATCGCCCGCATCCACGGGCTCGACAACTGCCAGTCGCTCGAGATGCTCGAGCTGCCGCACGACGTTGTCGGGCTGGCGCTCAACCTCGAGGAGGACAACGTCGGCGCCGTGCTCTTCGGCGAGTGGGACAAGGTCTCCGAGGACGACACCGTGAAACGGACGGGCAAGCTCCTCGAGATCCCGGTCGGCGAGCAGCTGCTCGGCCGCCTGGTCGACCCGCTCGGCCGCCCCCTCGACGACAAGGGCGACATCAACACCAGCGAGACGCGCTCGGCGGAGCACAAGGCCCCGGGCGTCGTCCACCGCCAGCCGGTGGAGGAGCCGATGCAGACGGGCCTGAAGGCGATCGACTCGATGATCCCGATCGGCCGCGGCCAGCGCGAGCTGATCATCGGCGACCGACAGACGGGCAAGACCGCGATCGCGATCGACACGATCATCAACAACAAGGACTCCGACCTCGTCTGCATCTACGTCGCGATCGGTCAGCGCATGTCGACCGTCGTCCAGGTGATGGAGACGCTGGAGGAGAACGGCGCGATGGAGAACACGATCATCGTCGCCGCCCCGGCCGACGAGGCCGCGCCGATCAAGTACATGGCGCCGTACGCCGGCTGCGCGATGGGCGAGTACTTCCTCTACCAGGGCAAGCACGCGCTCTGCATCTACGACGACCTCTCCAAGCACGCGGCCGCCTACAGGCAGATGTCGCTGCTGCTTCGGCGCCCGCCGGGCCGCGAGGCCTACCCGGGCGACGTCTTCTACCTGCACTCCAGGCTGCTGGAGCGCGCGGTGAAGCTCTCCGACGAGCAGGGCGGCGGGTCGCTGACCGCGCTGCCCGTGATCGAGACGCAGGCCGGCGACATCTCGGCCTACATCCCGACGAACGTCATCTCGATCACCGACGGGCAGATCTTCCTGGAGACCGACCTCTTCTACTCGGGGGTCCGCCCGGCGATCAACGTCGGCACCTCGGTGTCGCGGGTCGGCGGGAACGCGCAGACCAAGGCGATGAAGAAGGTCGCCAGCCAGCTCCGCCTCGACCTCTCGCAGTACCGCGAGCTGGAGGCCTTCGCCCAGTTCGGCTCCGAGCTCGATCCCGAGACCCAGAAGCAGCTCGCCCGAGGCGAGCGGATGGTGGAGGCGCTCAACCAGAAGGAGCGCCAGCCGATGCCGGTGGCCGAGCAGGTCGCCTCGATCTACGCCGGCACCGAGGGGTACCTCGACCGAATCAAGACCGAGCGGGTCCCGGAGTTCCTCAGCGACCTGATCGACCGGCTCCACTCCGAGAACAAGGATCTGATCGACCGGATCAACGAGACCGGCCAGCTCCCCGACGAGGACGAGGAGGCGCTGGGCAAGGCGATCGGCCAGATGATCGACGACTTCGGTCCGGACTTCGACGAGGAGGGCAATCCCCTGGAGGAGGGCGAGTCCGACCGGGTGACGCGCCGCGAGGAGCGTGAGGAGCCCGAGGCCGGTGATGAGGACACACAGCCCGAGGACGGCGGTTCGGGAAAAGCGGCTGAGGAAGAGGAGCGCGAGGAGGCCGGCGCCGCCGCATAAGCATGGCCACCCGCAAGGAAGTCAAGAACCGCATCGCCTCGGTCAAGAACGTCCAGCAGATCACCCGGGCGATGGAGATGGTCGCCGCCGCCCGGCTGCGGCGTGCGGAGCAGCGGATCGACGCGCTGAGGCCCTACGCGACCGAGCTCCGCAAGATGACCCGTCAGGTGGCCGAGGCCGCCGGCGTCGAGGCGCGCAACCTGCCTGTACTCCAGGAGCACGAGGAGCAGAGGACGGTGGGGATCCTGCTCGTCACCGGCGATCGCGGGCTGGCCGGCTCGTTCAACTCGCAGATCATCCGCGCCGGGGTTCAGCTTCAAGGCGAGCTGCGCGGCGAGGGCAAGGAGGTCCGGTTCTCGGTGGTCGGCCGTCGCGGCGTCTCGACCATGCGCTTCCGCGGCGAGGAGCTCCACGGCGAATACGTCGGCTTCACCGACCGCCCCGGCTTCGCCAACGCGCGCGAGGTCGCCGATGACCTGGTCGCCTCCTACGTCGACCGGGACCTGAACCGGGTGGACCTGATCTACAACCGCTACGTCTCGCCGCTCACCCAGTACGTCCGCAGGCAGACGCTGCTGCCCGTGCAGCAGGCGGACGTCTTCGGTGAGGGCGTCGAGGAGCTCGCCACCGATGAGGAGTCGGACCTCGACCAGGAGCTGGTCGAGGCACACCGCAAGGCGGCCTGGGACTACGAGCCGGAGCCCGAGGAGCTGCTCGCCGAGCTGATCCCCGAGTACGCCCAGCTCAACGTCTACCGGGCGCTGCTCGAATCGACCGCCTCGGAGCACGGCGCCCGGATGACCGCCATGCGGAACGCGGCCGACAACGCGAAGGAGGTGATCTCCGACCTGACGCTCGAGATGAACCGGGTCCGGCAGGCCGAGATCACCCAGGAGATCCTCGAGGTCGTGGCCGGCGCCGAGGGACTCACCTGAGACTTGAAATAAGCGAAGGAGAAGAATGGCTAGCCATGACGAAACGGGTTCCTCCTCGACTGCGTCTGCGGAGGACCCTCGCACCAATGTAGGAACGGTCGAGCAGGTGACGGGCGTCGTCATCGACGTCGCCTTCCCCGGCCGTGTGCCGGAGATCTTCCACGCGCTCGAGCTCGACATCGAGCCCGAGGGCGGCCGCACCGAGGGCAAGCTGATCTGCGAGGTGCAGCAGCACCTCGGCGACGATCGCGTGCGCGCGATCGCGATGGACGCGACGGACGGCGTCAAGCGCGGCGACAAGGTGGTCGACACCGGCTCGCCGATCACGGTCCCGGTGGGGGACGCCACGCTCGGCCGCATCTTCAACCTGCTCGGCGAGCCGATCGACGAGGGCGGCGACGTCGAGGTGAAGGAGCGCTGGCCGATCCACCGGCCGGCCCCCGAGGTCGAGGACCTCACACCGACCCAGGAGATGCTCGAGACCGGGATCAAGGTCGTCGATCTGCTCGCCCCCTACGCGAAGGGCGGCAAGGTCGGCCTCTTCGGCGGCGCCGGGGTCGGCAAGACCGTCCTGATCCAGGAGCTGATCCGGAACATCGCCGAGGAGCACGAGGGCCTCTCCGCCTTCTGCGGAGTCGGCGAGCGCTCGCGCGAGGGCAACGACCTCTGGCTCGAGATGAAGGAGTCGGGCGTCATCGACAAGACGATGCTGGTCTTCGGCCAGATGAACGAGCCGCCTGGCGCGCGCCTCCGCGTCGCGCTCTCCGGGCTGACCATGGCGGAGTACTTCCGCCAGCAGGGCGGCCAGGACGTGCTGCTCTTCATCGACAACATCTTCCGGTTCGTCCAGGCGGGCTCGGAGGTGTCGGCCCTGCTCGGCCGGATGCCCTCGGCGGTCGGCTACCAGCCGACCCTGGAGACCGAGATGGGCGAGCTCCAGGAGCGAATCACGTCGACCCGCGAGGGCTCGGTCACCTCGATCCAGGCGATCTACGTCCCGGCGGACGACCTCACCGACCCGGCGCCGGCCTCCGTGTTCGCCCACCTGAACGCGACGACCACGCTGACCCGCTCCCTGGTGGAGCAGGGGATCTACCCGGCCGTCGATCCGCTCGACTCGACCTCGACGATCCTGAAGCCGGAGATCCTCGGCGACGAGCACTACAACACCGCGACCCGGGTCCAGGAGACGCTGCAGCGCTACCGCGAGCTCCAGGACATCATCGCGATCCTCGGGATCGACGAGCTCTCCGACGAGGACAAGCAGACGGTCTCGAGGGCGCGGAAGATCCAGCGGTTCCTCTCACAGCCGTTCTTCGTCGCCGAGCAGTTCACCGGCCGCAGCGGCGAGTACGTGCCGGTCGCCGAGACGGTGCGCGGCTTCAAGGAGATCGTCGACGGCGAGCACGACGACATCCCCGAGCGCGCCTTCTACATGCAGGGGCCGATCGAGCAGGTCCTCGAGGCTGCGAAGGGCATGCGAGGCGAGGAGCCCGGCCAGTCCGCCCAGGCGGAGGCCGATGAGCAGGAGACGGAGCAAGAGGCGGAGCAGGAGGAGGCCGCCTAGGCCATGGCGGACGAACACAATGTCGACGTCCGGGTGCTCACGCCCGAGGGCGAGGTGTTCACGGGCGAGGTCCACCAGGTCTCGACCAGGACCGCGGTGGGCGAGATCGGCATCCTCGCCAACCACATTCCCCTGCTGGCGCGGCTGATGCCGACCGAGCTCCGCCTGCACATGCCCGACGGCGACGTCCGCCGCTGGGCGCAGGCCGAGGGCTGGCTTCAGGTATTCGCCAACCGCGCCACGGTGCTCGTCACCGAGGCGATCCCTCCCGAGAACCTCGACGCCGGCGAGCTGCAGAACCGCATCGAGGACGCGGACGCCCGCCTGAGCGACTCGGAGGAGGGTTCGGGCGCCCACACGCAGGCCGAGAAGGACAAGGCGCGCGCCGAGGCGTTCCTCGAAGTGGCCGAGAACCGGTCCTGACTGGCCCTAGCATCTCGGCATGGACGAGCTCGCGCTCGCCAAGCGCCTGATCGCATTCGACACCTCGAACGCCGAGGGGCTGCGCCGTGCCGCCGAGTTCGTGGGCGGCTGGCTGGAGTCGAACGACATAGAGGCGAAGCAGACCGAGGCGCGAGGGCTTCCCGTGACCAGGGCCCAGGTAGGGCCGCCGGACGGCGACGCTCCGACCCTCGTGCTGCACGGACACCTCGACGTCGTCCCCGGTGGCGAGGAGCAGTTCGAGCCGCGGGAGGACGGCGACCGGCTGCTGGGCCGGGGCGCCTACGACATGAAGGGGGCCCTCGCCGTGATGCTCGTCGTCCTGCACGACCTGCGGGATCAGGAGAGCGTGCGTGTGCGCCTCGGCATCGTCTCCGACGAGGAGTCCGAGGAGGAGGACAACCGCGGCTCGGACGCCCTGGTCGCGAGCGGCTTCATCGGCGACTTCGCGATCACCGGCGAGCCCACCAACCTCCAGGTCGGCGTGCAGGCGAAGGGGGTGCTGGCGGTGCGGCTGCGGGTCCGCGGGCGCTCGGCGCACGGCGCCACGCCGTGGCTGGGCGACAACGCCGTCGTCAAGGCAGTCGAGGTATTCAGGGGCATCGAGTCGCTACCGTTTGCGCGTCACTCGAGCGCCCTGTTCGACCGCCCCTCGATCAATCTCGGTCGGATCATGGGCGGCGACGCCCTGAACAAAGTGCCCGATTCCTGCGTCATAGACGTCGATATCCGCTTCCTGCCCGA
>DATBHQ010000128.1:0-8693 GCA_036557385.1 Solirubrobacterales bacterium
ACATGGCCGATGGTGCCGACGTTCACGTGCGGCTTATCGCGATCGAACTTCTCCTTGGACATCTCGCTCCTTTAAGTGGTCTTGGTGGTGTCTTGCGTGCTGAAAGTAGTTAGTGGGCGAACCGTGGGAATATAGCTACGCGCTGGCTCCCACGGGCTCTCCCGAGCGGTGCTCGACGATCTCGTCCTCGATGTTCTTGGGGACCTCCTCGTACCGCTCGAACTGCATGGTGTAGCTCGCCCGGCCCTGGGTCGAGGACCGCAGGTCGGTGGCGTATCCGAACATCTCGCCGAGGGGGACGAAAGCCTGGACCGCGAGGGCGTTTCCTCGCGGCTCCTGGCCCTGGACCTTGCCCCGGCGCCGGGAGAGGTCGCCGATCACGTCGCCGAGGAACTCCTCGGGCGTGACCACCTCGACCGACATGACGGGCTCGAGCAGGACCGGCTTGGCCCTGCGGGCGGCCTCCTGGACCGCCATGGAGCCGGCGATCTTAAAGGCCATCTCCGACGAGTCGACGTCGTGGTACGAGCCGTCGACCAGCTCCACGCGGACGTCGACCATCGGGTAGCCGGCCTTGACGCCCGACTGCAGGGCCTCCTCGATGCCGGACTCGACGGACGGGATGAACTCGGACGGGATCGTCCCGCCCTTGATCGAGTTGATGAAGTCGAAGCCCTCGCCGGGGGCCGGCTCGACGTTGATCACGGCGTGGCCGTACTGGCCGCGGCCGCCGGTCTGGCGGACGAAGCGACCCTCGACCTTGTTGACGTCCTCGCGGATCGTCTCGCGGTAGGCCACCTGCGGCCGGCCCACGTTGGCGTCCACTGAGAACTCGCGCAGCAGCCGGTCGACGATCACCTCGAGGTGGAGCTCGCCCATCCCGTGGATCAGGGTCTGCCCCGTCTCCTCGTCCGACTGGACCTGGAACGTCGGGTCCTCCTCGGCGAGTCGCGCGAGGCTGGCCGAGAGCTTCTCCTGGTCGGCCTTCGTCTTCGGCTCGATGGCGACGGCGATCACCGGCTCCGGGAACTCGATGTGCTCGAGCTCGATCGGAGCGTCGGGCGCGCAGAGGGTGTCCCCGGTCGAGGTCTGCTTGAGGCCGACGCCGGCGACGATGTCCCCCGCGTAGCACTCCTCGATCTCCTCACGGTGGTTCGCGTGCATCATCAGCAGGCGGCCGATCCGCTCGGTGCGGCCGTTGGAGACGTTGAGGACGCGGCTGCCCGCGCTGAGCTTGCCGGAGTAGACGCGGAAGTAGGTGAGCTTGCCGACGTATGGGTCGGCCATCACCTTGAAGGCCAGCGCGGCGAACGGGGCGCTGTCGTCGGCGGGACGCTCCGCCTCGGTCTGGCCGCCGTTTCCACCCTTCTTCGGCGGCTCGATGCCCTTGACCGCCGGGATCTCGATCGGTGAGGGCAGCAGCTCGACGATTGCGTCGAGCAGGGGCTGAACGCCCTTGTTCTTGAACGAGGACCCGCAGAGGACCGGGGTCACCTTGATGTCGAGGGTGGCGCGATGGAGGGACTTGACGATCCGCTCGTGCGGGATCTCCTCCTCGTTCAGGTAGGCCTCCATGAGCTCGTCGTCGTAGTCGGCGCAGGCCTCGATCAGCTGGGTGCGGTACTGCTCGGCCTCGTCCTTGAGGTCGTCCGGGATGTCCTCGTACTCGAACTCGGTGCCGAGCTCGTCCTTCCAGACGAGGGCCTTGTTCTCGATCAGGTCCACTACGCCGACGAAGTCGGCCTCCTGGCCGATCGGGATCTGAATGGGAAGTGGGTTGGCGCCGAGGCGGTCCTGCATCGTCTCGACGGCCTTGAAGAAGTCGGCGCCGGTGCGGTCCATCTTGTTGACGTAGGCGACGCGCGGGACGTGGTACTTGTCCGCCTGCCGCCAGACGGTCTCGGACTGCGGCTCCACCCCGGCCACGGAGTCGAACAGCGCGATCGCGCCGTCGAGCACGCGCAGGTTGCGCTCCACCTCGACGGTGAAGTCGACGTGGCCCGGCGTGTCCAGGATGTTGATGCGGTGGTCCTTCCACTCGGCCGCCGTCGCCGCCGACGTGATGGTGATGCCGCGCTCCTGCTCCTGCTCCATCCAGTCCATGACGGCGGCGCCCTCGTGGACCTCTCCCATCTTGTGGGTGCGGCCCGTGTAGTAGAGGATGCGCTCGGTCGTCGTCGTCTTGCCCGCGTCGATGTGGGCGATGATGCCGATGTTGCGGGTCTTCTCTAGGGGAATGCTGCGGGGCATAAGTCCTGTCTTCGTACTGGCGTGAGCGAGGGGCGGAACGGTTAGTCTGAGTCCGGATCAGCGCAGAAAAAAGGCCCTTGCGGGCCCGAGCGCAAGCGTCTCTTCGACCCGAACTGCTCCTATGTCGCGCCGTTCTCCATCGAAACGGTTAACGCCCACGGGGCCCTGCGGGGGCACCCCGGAGCGACCGATGATGATAGCAGCGGTCTGATGGCCCTCAGGAGGGGGATCCGCCGCCGATTGGGACGCCGCAAGCGCTATGCGAGGGCGCGCGAAAGCGCGACCCGTAATAAGGCGAAGCAGCTCACCCGAGAGGCGAAGGCGGAGGCTCGCGCGATGTCGCGGCGACGGCGCCGGCAGGCCCGCCGCGCCGTCAGGCCCGAGCAGGACCTCGGCATCCGGCTTCGCGGCGCCGCCCTCGAGACCCGTCGGCGGCTCCGCCCGCTGGGAGCCCCGGTCGCGGCGCTCTTCTCGTTGATCGGGCGGCCCATCGCCCGATCGCTGCTCTTCGTCGTGCAGCTGATCGCTGTGCTGATCGCGGTCGTCCTCGAGGTCGGCCAGATCCTGGCTCGGTGGATCTCGACCGGCCTTCTGAGCGCCGCCCTGATCCTCACCGAAGCCGCACGGCGACACGTCACTCCCCGTTCGACGGTCGCCTTCGTCGGGGTGGCGGCCGCCGTCGGCCTGGGGGTCTCGCAGTTCTTTGACTACCACGGCGTGGCCGTGGACGCGCCTGCCTACGCCGGCGAGATCGGCGGGATCGCCTCGGCGCCGATCGTCGGCCGGGAGACCGCGGGCAGCGCACATCTCTGGATCCTGCTGCCCGTGGCTGCGCTCGCCGCGATTCTGATGGTGGCCTCCTACCGGGGCCGGCCCCGGCTGGCCGGAGGGGTGGCGATCTGCGGGCTCGTGGGGGTGGCCGTCGCAATCGCCGTCGATCTTCCGCAGGGCCTCGACGTGGGCAGGCCGGGACTCGCGTTCACCGGCACCCAGGCGGAGCTCTTGCAGGGATTCTGGGCTGAGGTCGCCTGTTCGGCGGTCCTCATCCTCTGTGGCGGCCTGCTCGCCCACTACTCTCGCGGCATGAGCCGGGAGAGAAGAAGGCGGCCCAGCAGGCCGGGTGGGGCCACGCGGCGCTCGCCGCACCGGGAGGTCGGGGGGATCTACCCAGGCCTCCAGGCAGAGCGGTGAGCCGGGTCCCGCGCCGCAGGCAGAAGCGGGACCTGAGGGTCCCGAGCACCCAGATGCTGCTCGCGCTCGCCTGCGTGGCCGCTGCCGCGATGCTCGCCGCCTCGCAGTTCACGGACATCTTCCACCTCACGCCGCCCGGCGGCGAGGCCCTGCAGGCGATCAGCTCGAAGGACCAGCACGGCTACGCGATCCTGGTGCTCGCGATCTTCGCCCTCGTGCTCATCCTCGTCACGCTGGGCGCGCGCGACAGCCAGCTGCGCCAGGTGGCCGCCATGGCCGTCGCGATCTGCGGGCTGATCGCGCTGCTCATCTTCCTGATCGGCGACCTGCCGGACGTCAACAAGATCGGCACCCTCGACGACCCGCGTCAATCCTTCATCGACGCGGAGGCGAAGCCGGTCGCCGGCTTCTGGCTCGAGCTGGCCGGCGCGCTGGTGCTCACCGTCTGCGGGGCGGCGCTGGCAACGCTGCGACCCGGGGCAGAGAGATCCCCGGACCACGAAAGCAGGCGGAGGCGGGCTCGACGCAGAACGGCGCCGGAGGAAGGTCTGCAGCAGCCGCTGGGAGAGAGACGGGGCCGCTACCAGCGGTAATGCGCGAACGCCTTGTTCGCCTGCGCCATGCGGTAGATGTCGTCCTTGCGCTTCCAGGCGTTGCCCTGCTGCTTGGACGCATCGAGGATCTCGTTGGCGAGGCGCTCCGCCATCGACTTCTCGCCGCGGGCGCGGGCGAACTCGACCAGCCAGCGAATCGCCAGGGTCCGGGCGCGTCGAGCCGGGACCTCCACCGGCACCTGATAGGTCGCGCCGCCGACGCGCCGTGAGCGCACCTCGAGGACCGGGGTGAGCTGCTTGATCGAGTTCTCCAGCTCCTCCACCGGGTTGTTCCCCGTCCTCTCACCGACCAGCGCGAGGGCGTCGTAGGTGATCTGCTCGGCGAGAGACTTCTTGCCGTCCACCATCACCTTGTTGATCAGCTGCTGGACCAGCCGGTTCCGGTAGACGGAGTCCGGCTCGAGCAGGCGGATGGTGGCCTGGTTGCGGCGCGGCATCAGATGCCTGGACTCGCGGGGACGTACGCGCGGGGGCGCGGCTGGGCGAGCAGATCGAGGACGCAGGGCGAAGCCTTTGGTGGTGCCAAAGGCGAGCCCGAGGACGAAGAGATGCGAAGTCCCAGACGCGTCATCCGGGCGTGCGTCATCGCGGGTCCAGGCATCTAACTAGCTGGCCTTCACTCCGTAGAGCGAACGGCCCTGCTTGCGGTCCGAGACGCCGGCCGCGTCCAGTGCACCGCGGACGACCTTGTAGCGGACGCCCGGCAGATCCTTGACGCGGCCCCCTCGGACCAGAACCACGGAGTGCTCCTGCAGGTTGTGCCCCTCACCGGGGATGTAGCTCGTCACCTCGAGCCCGTTGGTGAGCCGGACGCGGGCGATCTTGCGCAGCGCCGAGTTCGGCTTCTTCGGCGTCACGGTCGCGACGCGCGTGCAGACGCCGCGTCGCTGCGGCGCGGCGACGCGCTTCTTCCGCCCCTGGCCTGACTTCAGGCCCGGCGTCGACATCTTCTTTCGCTTGTGGGTTCGTCCCTTGCGGACGAGCTGATTGGTGTTCGGCACGGCGGTGGATGGTAGCGGCCGACGTAACCTGCCGAGGCCATGCCCCTGTTCCGCAAGAGAGAGGCCGACGACCGGCCGCTCCTTGCCGTCGACATCGACGGGGTGATCAGCCTGTTCGGCTTCGATGAGTCGCTACAGCCGGGCTCGGGTGATCCCGGCAGGGCGCCGGGCGAGTACCACCTGATCGACGGGATGCTCCATTGCATCGCGCTCGACACCGGCCCGCGACTGAACCGTCTCGGGGAGACCTATGCGCTCGTCTGGGCGAGCGGCTGGGAGGACCGCGCGAATGACCATCTGCCGACGATCCTCGGCGTGCCGGAGCTTCCCTACCTGACCTTCGACGGTCGGGCGCGCTTCGGCACGGCACATTGGAAGCTGGAGGCGCTCGAGGAGTACGCCGGTCAGCGCGCGCTCGCCTGGATCGACGACAGCCTGGATGAGAGCTGTTACGAGTGGGCCGACCGGCGGGAGGCGCCGACGCTGCTGGTGCCCACCGAGTCGGACGTGGGCCTCACCGAGGCGCACGCCGAGGCGCTCGAGTCATGGGCAAAGGCCGGCTTTCGGCCTCGTTAGCGCGCGGGGTGATCGGGGGTAGACTCGACGAGATGGATGGGGTACTTCCGATCTTGTTCCTCGCCGTGATCCTGAAGATCCCGGTGCTCTTCGGCCTCTGGCTGATCTACTGGGCGATGAAGGACGAGCCGCAGGTCGAGGAGGACCTGCCCGGTGGGTCCGAGGACCATAGCTTCCGTCGCTACCGGCGCAATCCGCTCAAGCCGGGACCACGCACGCGGGGCCCGCACGGCGGCGGCGCGACGGTCGAGCTGCCCGGGCCCGATGGCGGACGAACCCGAACGCCCGCGATCAAGCCGCGCCTCGCGCCGGGCATGGCCGCCCACGAGCGCCGAGAGCGCACGCCGGCCGGCAGCTAACCCCGCCGAACGTCCCAGACCTTGCGCTGAGCGAGAACTCCGGGACGTTCGCCGCTGGTTACGAGCTTTCGGACTCCTCGGACTCGCCGGTGCCGGCCGTCTGCCCGGCGCCCGGTGTCTCGATCTCCGACGCGAGCTCTTCCAGCTCCTCGGCGAAGGACGGGCCGAAGCCCTCCATCGCCTGGCCCTCGCCGTCCCCGGCAAGGTCGAGCTCCTTGGCAAGCTCCTCCTCGGAGAACTCCTCGGCCGGAGGCTGGGCCGGCTCCACCGGCTCGATCTGAAGCGAGCGATAGTGCTTCAGGCCGGTCGCCGCCGGGATCAGCTTGCCGATGATCACGTTCTCCTTCAGGCCCATCAGGCGATCGCGCTTGCCCTCCAGGGCGGCGTCTGTGAGCACCTTGGTCGTCTCCTGGAAGGAGGCGGCCGAGAGGAAGGAGTCAGTGGCGAGCGACGCCTTCGTGATCCCGAGGATGACCTCCTCGGCACGCGCCGGCGTCTTCGTCTTCTTGCCCTTCATCTTCTCGTTGATCGCGTTGAAGACCAGGCGGTCCTCCAGCTGACCGGGCAGCAGCTCGGTCGAGCCCTTGGACTCCACCCGCACCTTCTTCAGCATCTGGCGCACGATCAGCTCGATGTGCTTGTCGTTGATGTCGACGCCCTGCGTCCGGTACACGCGCTGCACCTCGGCGACGATGTAGACCTCGGTCTCCGTCCGCCCGTTGATCGCGAGGACCTCGGCCGGGTAGAGCGAGCCCTCGTTGAGCTTGGCGCCCCGCGAGACCCGCTTGCCCTTCTCGACCAGGACGTTGGTCCGCGGCGGGAACGATTCGGCGTGCTCCTCGCCCTTGTCGTCGGTGATCGTCAGCTTGACCGCCTTGTCGGTCTCCTCGAGATCGGTGACCTTGCCGTCGACCTCGGCGAGCTTCGCCTGGCCCTTCGGCTTACGAGCCTCGAACAGCTCGACCACTCGCGGCAGGCCCTGCGTGATGTCCAGCCCAGCGACACCGCCGGTGTGGAACGTCCGCATCGTCAGCTGCGTGCCGGGCTCGCCGATCGACTGCGCGGCGATGATCCCGACCGCGTCCCCGATCTCCACCAGGGCGCCGGTCGCCGGCATGACGCCGTAGCACTGCCGGCACACTCCGGACTCGGCCTCGCACTTGAGGACCGAGCGGACGGGCACGACCGCGTCGTCATCGTCGGGCTCGAACGCCTCGGCGAGGACCGCCAGCTCGTCCTTGTCGATCAGGTCGCCCCGCTTGAGCAGCTCCCGCCCTCGCTTGGTGGTGGTCTTCTTGGCGACCACCCGGCCGCGCAGGTTCGGGTTGAGCTCGCCGCCGTCTCGGAAGACGGGCATCTCGATCAGGTCCTTCGTCTTGCAGTCGTCCTCCCGGACGATCACGTCCTGCGCGACGTCCACCAGGCGCCGGGTGAGGTAGCCCGAGTCCGCGGTCCGCAGCGCGGTGTCCGCGAGCCCCTTCCGCGCGCCGTGCGTCGAGATGAAGTACTCGAGCACCGAGAGGCCCTCCATGAAGTTGGCCTTGATCGGCCGCTCGATGATCTCCCCCTTCGGGTTGGCCATCAGGCCGCGCATGCCGGCCAGCTGGCGAATCTGCTTGAACGAGCCGCGAGCTCCCGAGTTGGCCATCATGAAGATCGGGTTGAGCTCGTCGAGGTTGTCCTCCATCGCCTGCCCGACCTCCTCGGTGGCGCGGTCCCAGCGCGAGGTCACGGCGTCCTTGCGCTCCTCCGCCGTGATGTAGCCGTCGTCGTACTGGCTCATGATGTCCTCGGTCTCGCCCTCGTACTTCTCGAGGATCTCCTCCTTCTCGGGAGGCGCGACCACGTCGTTCTTCGAGATCGTGATCCCGGCCTCCGTGGCGAAGTGGAAGCCGAGTTCCTTGAAGGAGTCGAGCACCAGCGAGACGGCGGGGGCCCCATAGCTCTCCACCAGCTCGCTGACGATCTCGTTGACGTCCCGCTTCTTCAGCGAGCGGTTGACGAACTGATAGCTCTCGGGGTCGTACTCCTCCCCGAGGGCCTCGGCGATCGCCCGCTCGACGCGGTCGTTGAAGATGATCCGGCCGACCGTCGTCAGACGGTGCCCACCCGGCTGGCGGTACTCGGCGTACTCGTGCAGCTGCACGATGCCGTTCTCGTAGGCGAGCTCGGCCTCCTGGGCGGAGCGGAGCGTGTGCGGGCGTCGGCCATCGGCCGCATCCCACTTGCCCCCCTTGAGCTTCTCGTCCATCTCCACGAGGTCACCGGCCTCCGGGCCATACGTGAGGTAGTAGAGCCCGAGGACCATGTCCTGGGTGGGCGTGGCGAGCGGCGCGCCGTGCGCCGGCGAGAGGATGTTGTTGGAGGAGAGCATCAGGATGCGCGCCTCCGCCTGCGCCTCCGCCGAGAGCGGCAGGTGCACGGCCATCTGGTCGCCGTCGAAGTCGGCGTTGAAGGCGTGACAGACGAGCGGGTGGACCTGGATCGCCTTGCCCTCGACCAGCACCGGCTCGAACGCCTGGATGCCCAGGCGGTGGAGCGTCGGCGCCCGGTTGAGCAGCACCGGGTGCTCGTGGATGACCTCCTCGAGCACGTCCCAGACCTCCGGGATCATCGAGTCCACCATCTTCTTGGCGGCCTTGATGTTCTGGACCTGCTTGCGCTCGACGAGGCGGGCCATGATGAACGGCTTGAACAGCTCG
>DATBHQ010000129.1:0-12041 GCA_036557385.1 Solirubrobacterales bacterium
CCGCTTCTCGCTCTGCACCTTCTGGCCGTCCTTCATCTCCGAGACCTGCTCGGTGGGGACGACGACCTGGCGCACGTTGCGCTCCTGGCCCATCGTGTGGACGCGGTGCTCGAGGTTCTGCTTGACCTTGTTCTCGTGCCCCGAGTAGGTGTTGATCACGTACCAGCGAAACATCGTCAGTTCTCCAATCTCCAGTGCCTAGATGAGCCGCTGGACGAGCCAGTTGAAGGCGGCGTCGAGGGCGCCGAGGTAGGCGGCCATGACCGCCACGAAGATGAAGGTGACGGCCGAGGCCTGGACCAGCGTGTCCCGGTCCGGCCACTGCACCCGCTTGAGCTCTGCCCAGCAGGAGAGCAGGAAGCCGAGGACGGGGCCCCGGCGCTTCTCGGCCTTCTCCGACCCTTGCTTCTGAAGCTGCTTCGCCCGCGCTTTGCGCCGCTCCTCCTTCTCGCGCTGGCGGCGGTCCCGCCGGCTCTCGCGGCGCTCGGCGGGAGGCGCCTCGGCCACAGCTCCATCCTCGGGGCGGCCGACGTCGGCGCGTGAGGGAGCGGGCGCCTCGGTCTCGGGGCGGATCTGATCGGGGATGACCCCGGGGACGGGCGAACCGCCGTCCTCGGCGTCTGCGACCTCGCCGGGCTTCTCGACGACCCGCTCTCCGAGCTCGTCCACGCGAGCGCCGGTCTCGATCGCCGCCTGGGCCTCGGCGACCTCTCCGGAGACACCGAGCTGCGTGTCCTCCTGCGCCCGCTCCTCCCGCTCGGCCGCGGGATCGCTCTCACGGCGGCGCTGCTCGGCCTGCTCGCGACGGCGTCGCTCGGCCTTCCGCTGGGCGCGGGTCTTCGCCACTAGCGGGTCTCCTTATGTGGGGTGTGGCGGCCGCACCAGCGGCAGAACTTGCGCAGCTCGATGCGGTCCGGCGAATTGCGCCGTGACTTGTTCGTCTCGTAATTGCGGCGCTTGCACTCCTCGCAAGCGAGGGTCACGCCGATTCGAACATCAGAGGCCATGTCTCCTCTACTTCACTTCGGGCCGTCATTCTTTGCGGCCGGACAGAAAAAAATCCCCGGCCCCAGGCACGAGGTGCGGTCAAGAATAGCGAGCGTTCGCCGCTCCCGTCCGCCTATTGGGGCGGTTCGCCGGTGAAGCCCGCCGCGCGTTGATAGAGGTGGTAGAGCTTGAATCCGCGGGCGTAGGTCTGGGAGCACCACCGGTTGAAGAGGTTGTACGCGTCCTTGTCGTCGAGCACGGAGCCGGTCCCGGACGGGTCGCTCGCGTTATTGCCGACGACCTGTCCGCTCTGAAAGTCCTTGATCTCGTGGATCGTGCCGATGCGCTGCTCGACGTTCGCCTGCTGCCAGTCGTGACAGTCGGCGAGGCCGATCGGCTGGCCCACGTTCGGGCCGACGTTCACCTGCGGCTGGGTGTTCGTCCCCCCGCCGCATCCGGCGATCAGCAGGCCGGCAACGATCGCGCCGAGGGCGCCCGCGATGCGGCGATGCCGACGGCCCCTGGAAGAGCGGGTCAGGGCTTCGGGGGCGTGGTGAACCACGGACAACCGGGGTCGCCCTGGGGCAATGTGCTGCAGGTCAGCTCCTCGGTGACCTGCCCGTGGAGACTCCCGGGAAGCGGGCTGTTGTTGCAGTCGGACGGCAGGTTGTCCGGGGGGGTGCCCGTCGGCGAGGGGAGCCCGGTGACGCTTGCCGCTGTCCCGTCCCGTCCCGTGTTGCCGTACCAGCAGTTGCCGCTCGTGTAGCCGGGACTCGTGTCGACGATGATGCCGCCCTGGTCCCACCAGAAGTCGACGCCGTTCGGCTGCACGCTCCCGTCCGGGGCCTGGCTCATCTTGTTGCCGTAGAACTGGTTCCGGTACGACGTCGCCGAGTTGGCGGGGGTCGACCCCGGCGCCGGGTTGCAGCCGGGCACCTGGTCGTCGGGATCGTCACAGACGAACGCGTCGGGCACAGCGAAGAGCATCGCGCCGCGGCGCCAGTTGTCCCAGAAGCGGTTGTTGCGGACCACGTTGGCGTTGCCTCCCGCGATCCACATCCCGGTGCCGACCGGAATCGGCTCGGTCGGGATCACGTCGGAGCAACCCTGGCTCGGGCCGTTCGGGCCGGGCTTCTGGCCGGCCGGGCACTCGGGAAGGTAGGTGTTGAAGTTGTTCGAATAGAAGTTGTTGTTCTCGAGCAGATCGGAGTCCTGAGGGAACCCGGGGTGACCGGGCGCCGTGAAGACGTCCGTCGAGAAGCCCTCGGAGTTGTCGTAGAAGTTGTTGTTGTGGAGCCAGACGGAGTTGCCGTCCGTCCCCGAGTAGCCGAGCAGGTTGTGATGGGAGTCGCAGTTGCGGATCTCGGTCCCGTAGCGGCGCTGGCTCGGGTCGGGCACAGCCTCACCGAGGTCGGCCGCCGCACCGGGATAGATCCCCGAGTCGCCGCTGCCGAACGCGTCACAGTTCTCGATCAGCGAGTGGTCGGCGACGAAGGTGAGGATGCCGTACTCCCCCGCGTAGGGCATGATCAGGCGGTTGAAGTGTGAGCCGTCGGTCTCGATCGAGTAGACGTCGTGCTCCTTGGCGTGGCGAACCTTGACGTTGTCGAGGACGAAGCCGTCAGCCCGGTCCGCCCGGATCCCCACGTCCTTGACCGACCCGATCGGCGAGCCGTCGCCCGAGGCCGTGTTGCCGGCGTCGATCGTGACCGCGTCCGGCGTGGCGCCCGTGCCCTGGATCTGCAGGTTGCAGCGAATGCAGGCCCCGGCGTCGGGGATCACGTGTCGGTCGATGCGGGGCGGCTGCGGGACCGGCGTGTTCGTCAGCTGGCGCCCGAGAACGGCGATCAGGTTCTGGTCATTCGGGCAGTGCCACTGGTACGCGTAGGAGACCGCGCCAGCCTGGTTCTTGTCGTTGGTGATCTTGTACTGGTTGCAGGCAGGATCGAAGGTCGGCTTGGCGCGCGACTTGGGCTCCGTGTAGAGGCCCGGCATGATCTCGACCCGGTCGTTGTTGCGGGCGGCGTTCACCGCGTCCTGGATCGACTTGTAGCGGCACTGCCGCAGCAGCTTGATGTTGAAGTTGTGGAGCTTCTTGCCCTTCTTCTTCTTCAGCTTGATCGCGGGCTGCGACGGCTGGATCTTGTAGCCCTTCCGCGCCTTCTTGATGTCCTTGTCGACCCGCCTGATGTTCTTGTTCTTGGAGAGCTTCTTCCTGCTCGCGTGCTTGCGAGCCTTCTTGCTCAGGGGCTTCCCGCAGACGACCAGCGTCTTGCCCGGCTTCTTCTTGTTGAGAGCGCTGAAGACCTTGCGGACCGCGGGGACGGAGCCGCCGGCGGCGGGCTTCACCGAGGTGTCGGGCGCCGGGTCGGGCCAGTAGGAGGCGCGCTCGATGTGCGCGATGGCGAAGGCGGGAACGAGCACGGCGACGAGCGCCACCGCTCCCGCGACGATCAGCATCCGACGACGATGTCCGGCCTTCCTGGCTCGCATCCCTCTCCTCTGGTCCCTTCCCACTAGATCCCTCTCCTGTCGCGCGAATCTAACAGAGCGGAACCCGGTCGCGCTTTCAGAGTTGCGGTCACGTGTCAGCCGATCCGCTCGGGAATGCGAGCCCCGACGGGCACGCGGTACCTGGCGATCGTGGTCGGCGTCGATGCACCTCTGGTCTTCACGTCGACGGCCTTGAGCTCGCAGACTGCCTCGCTGGGACCGATCTCGATCACGCCATAGCCGTGCTTGACGAAGTCATAGAAGTCGATGTGCGGGTTGACCGTGGCGAGGGCCGCCAGCGTCTCGGGCGAGAGCCCCGTTGCCTCCGGCAGTCCGGTCGAGGTGGCGGATCCGCCGACGAACTCCGGTAGCGCGGCGCGGCCGGTGGACTCGTCACCCGTCGTGTAGGCCGTCCCGGCGAAGAAGGTGTGGATGTCGCCGGTGATCGCGACCACGTTCTGGACGTTGTTGTCGAGGATGTGGTCGAGGATCTGCTTGCGCTCGTAGCCGTAGCCGTCCCAGGCATCGACCTGGGCGGGCACGCCGGGGCCGATACGGGTCGCCATGACCATCAGCTCGGTCGCCCACAGCTTCCAGGTGGTCGGCGCACCCGCCAGACGGCCCTTGAACCACTCCAGCTGACGGGCGCCCAGCATCGTGCGCGGGGCGTCGGCGTCCGCGCAGCCCTGGAACTGCTCGTCGTTGCAGGGCTGGCGGTCGCGGTACTGGCGCTCGTCGGTCATCAGGATGTCGACGAGCTTGCCGAGGCGGTACTCCTCGTACACCCGGTTGCGGTCTCCCTTGAACCGGCCCCGCGGCTGGTAGTTGAAGAAGGCCCTCTGGCCGTTTGCCTCCCGCTGGGCGAAGGGGACGCGCCTCGGGTAGTTCTTGAGCTGGGTCTTGCTCGGGTCCTGCTGGGCCGAGCTCGGCTGGTCGCCGGCCCAGTTGTCCTCGACCTCGTGGTCGTCCCAGACCGAGAGGAAGGGATGGGCGGCGTGCATCGCCTGCAGGTCGCGATCGGACTTGTAGAGGCGGTACTTGGACCAGTACTCCCGCAGCAGCTGGGTGTCCCCGTCGTGGTTGTCGCCGGAGGTGTCCAACCGGACACCGGTGCCGTCTGAGTACTCGTAGATGTAGTCGCCGAGGCAGAGGACCAGGTCGAGGTCCTTCTCGTTGGCGATCGCCCGCTGGGCGTTGTAGAAGCCCGCCTCGTAGTGCTGGCAGGAGAAGAAGGCGATCCGGATCGGCTTGCGCGAGTTCAGCGGCGGCGCGGTCTTGAAGCGGCCGACCGGGGACTTCGAGTCCTTGGTGACGAAGCGGTAGAAGTAGTGCTTGTCGGGCTTCAGGCCGTTGATGAAGGTGCGGGCGGTGAAGTCGCGCTCCTTCCGGGCGGTGACCGGCTTCTCCGCGACGACGTGGCCGAACTTGCTGTCCGTCGCGACCACGACCTTGAGCTTCGAGGTGCGCTTGATCTCGCCGAGCCGGGTCCAGAGCTCGATTCCCTGCGGCCGGGGAAAACCGGCGGCGATGCCGTGCCTGAAGGTGGCGTGCTTGACCGCCGGGATCCGGCGCTTGCGCGCCATGGCGGCGTAGTTCACGGGGGCGGCGACGGCAGCGCCGGTCGCGAGGGCTCCGATCAGGAAGCTGCGCCTGCCCAGCCGGTGCGAGCCGTCCAGTGACTCGAGGTCCGCGCGGGAATCCTCAAAGGCCTCCAGGTCCATCCCTACTTCTCCTCTCCCCGGCTGGCGTGTGATCCCCGCCGGACGCGAGTACTAAATCACCCCGAGCGATGCGCGGAGATACCGAGAAGTGCGCGACCTGTCCGGAGTTCGGAGCGGGCCGGGGTTCATCCGGTAGGGTGCCCGGCGGAATCGTGCCGGGAGAGGGCGCGGAGGAGACGAAGGAGAGGGACCTTGAGGCGGACGGAGTTGCTTACGCGTGGCACCGCGATCGCGCTGGCGGGGGTGTTCCTGATCTGCGCCGGGCTGCTGGCCGGTGCGGCGGACGGGAAGAAGAAGCACAAGTCGAAGAGCGCCAAGGTGACCGTCCTCTCGAACCAGCAGCAGGCGATTCTGGATTCGGGCGCCATCCGCGTGAAGGTCAGGCGCGGCAAGGGGAAGAAGGTCGCGGTCGACGGCCTCCAGGCCGGCAGCACGGTCCGGCTGACCAAGGCCAAGAAGGTGAAGAAGGGGAAGCGCGGCAAGAAGCTGAATCTCGCGCTCACAGCTTCGGGCAGGACCGCGATGAGCAGCTGCTCGGTCGACGGGCTGCGCGGGCGCTTCGTCAAGGGCAAGAAGAAGAGGGGCAAGAAGAGCAAGGGCTCGCCCGTCACACCGCTGATCAGGAACCTCGCGGCCTGCGCGGGCGGAGGACAGAGCCAGGCCCAGCCCTGCGACCCGCTCGATCCGTCGCCGGTCTGCATGCTGCCCTTCCCCAACGACTACTACACGGTCGCCGATCCCTCGACCGATACGGGCCGGCGCCTGAACTTCCAGGCCGACGCGATGCCGAAGAACAAGGACGGCGTGCCGATCGACCCCGCAGACTTCAACCACGCGGACGGCTTCAGCCCGGGGAGCGAGATCATCGTTCACATCCCGGAGGTGACGACGCAGGAGGCGTTCGATAAGACGGGCTTCGTCCCGATCACGGACGAGCACAGCTATGCGGACGCGGATCAGCCGGCGGTGGTGATCAACACCGACACCGGCGAGCGCCAGCCGATCTTCGCCGAGCTCGACGCCCTCCCGTCGCAGTTCGGCGGTGGGCCGGCCGACGTCAACCTGATCATCCGCCCGCTGAAGAACTTCGATGAAGGCGGGCACTACATCGTTGCCCTGCGCAATATCAAGGATTCCGCTGGGAACTCGGTGCCGGCGCCGGACTCCTTCAAGGTCTATCGCGACAAACTGCCGTCCTCGGATCCAGCGGTCGAGGCCCGTCGCTCGCACATGGAGGGCCTCTTCTCGGAGCTGCAGACCGACGGCATTGCGAGGAACAACCTCTACCTCGCCTGGGACTTCACGGTCGCGAGTGAGAACAGCCTCGCGGGACGGGCTCTGGCGCTGCGAAACGCGGCGCTGAGCGAACTGGGAGACACCACGCCGGGCGACGGGAACGTCCAGGGAGACGCGCCGGAGTTTCAGATCAACTCGGTCATCGACAACACCACGTCGGACCCGACGAATCCCGTCCTCAAGCAAGTCGACGGCGTACTCACCAACGTGCCGTGTTACCTGCATCCCGACTGCCTGCCCGGCAGCCGGCTCCAGTACGGCAGCGGGGCGAACGCCGATGTCCCCGATACCACCCCCAACGGGTTCGCGGACGATCCGGCGGCCGACGGCCCCGGCGGACCGGGAGTCGCGTTCCGCTGCATCATCCCCCGCTCGACGACCGCGGGGGGCACCGTTCACCCCGCCAAGGCGGCGATGTACGGACACGGGCTGCTCGGCGACTACTCCGAGGTGGGCGCCACCAATCCGAGGCGTCTCGGCAACCAGGCGAACATGGTCTTCTGCGCGACCAACTGGGCCGGGTTCTCGGAGGACGACATCGGCACGGTGATCAGCTCCCTGGGCGACGTGTCCAACTTCTCGAAGCTCACGGACCGCATGCTCCAGGGCTTCGTGAACTTCCTTTACCTGGGACGAGCGCTGGACAACGCCGATGGTTTCAGGGACGCCCCCGCCTTCCAGGTCGACGCCGACGGTGACGGCAACACGGACGGCTCTGCGCTCGAGAACACCGATGACCTCTATTACGAGGGCATCAGCCAGGGCGCGATCATGGGCGGGGCTCTCACGGCGGTTTCGCCGGACATCACGCACTCGGTGCTCGACGTGACCGGGATGAACTACTCGACGCTGCTCAGCCGCAGCACCGACTCCGCCCAGTACCTCGAGGTTCCGAACCTCGGGCTCTACGACAACTACCCGAATCAGAGCGAGCGCCAGCTGATCTTCGCGATCATGCAGCTGATCTGGGACCGTGGCGAGGCGGACGGCTATGCGCAGCATATGACCGGTGACCCGCTGCCCGATACGCCCGAGCACCACGTCCTGCTGCAGGCGGCGGTGGGCGACTTCCAGGTCTCCAACCTGACGGCGGAGATCGAGGCGAGGACGATCGGCGCGCACATCTACGAGCCGGCGGTGGACCCCGGGCGCCACTGGGACGTCGATCCGTTCGTCGGCCTCGATCCGATCGCCGCCTTCCCATTCGGCGACGGCGCGGGAGAGAACGCCGCGTTCGTCTACTACGACGGCGGACCGGTCGACTGGTTCAACGACGCCGCGGCCGGCACCGCCCCCGGGATGGAGTGCAATCACGGCGACCCGACCACCAACCCGTGCCAGGGGACGGCGCTGAACCCGACGACCAACACTCCGTCAGCGCCGCCCGACTTCGGGGCCGACCCTCACTCCTATCCGCGGATCTCGGCGGACGGCCTGCGCCACGACACCGAGTGGCTGCAGCCCGGCGGATTCATCAACCCGTGCCTGGCCGACTCCGATCCCCGGCCGTGCTACGCAAACGGGTGGGCCGGCCCGACACCCTGAAAAGCGAATAGAACAGCGGGCCAGAGGTCGGCGGCTGGATGCCCGCGCCCAGGTGTTGCCGAGCGAGAGCGGTCGCCCTAGAATCGATCTCCGATGTGCATTCGCACGACCGTCCCAGGGGTGGAGGTTGGTGCGACAACTTCAGATTGGGGCGCGGGAGAAATTGGGTTCGACTCACTCAGAGGCGGCGGGGCCGCGTTGAGCACCACTCGGTCAGAGAAGCGGGCTGAGCCGGGCTCCCCCGCGGCCGGCACCCGGGTGCTGATCGTCGATGATCATGCCGTGTTCCGCCTCGGTCTGCGCGAGCACCTGGAGGCGAACGGCGTCGAGGTCGTCGGAGAGCCGGAGGACGCGGCGAGCGCCCTGAGCCTCGCCGTCGAGACGAGGCCCGACGTGGTCCTGATGAACACGTCGATCCACGGGGTGTCGAGCGTCGAGACGACGAGGGCGCTGCGGGCCGCGCTTCCCGCCGTCCAGGTTCTGCTGCTGACCGCGTCCATGGAGGACGGGGTGCTGGAGGCGCTCACGGCAGGTGCCAGCGGCTGCCTGCTGAAGGACGAGGCAGGGGATCAGATCCTGGCTGCGATCGCCGCTGCCGCCGCCGGCGAGAGCCCGCTCTCCCCCCGGGTCGCATCGGCGCTGATCCGGCGCGTGCGAGAGCGCGAGCCGAAGCAGAACGGTCCCGATACCGCCTTGCTGACCACGCGTGAGCGCCAGGTGCTGGGCCTGATCGTCGAGGGCAGGGACAACAGCGAGATCGCCGAGGAGCTGGTGATCAGCCCGGAGACCGTCAAGACCCATGTCTCCGCGATCCTCGAGAAGCTGCACGTCGAGAACCGGGTACAGGCCGCCGTGGCGGCGGTCAGCATCGGGCTGGTCGGCGTACACAGCTGACGTCGCCACTTCCGGGTAGTTCGCGCAGTTTGCGGCGGGCTCTGCGTGGAAGTCCGCCCAATTTGCGTTCAGTAGGTTGAACCGAAGATCCCGCAGCTGAGCGATTCACACGCGGGCCGCGAACTAACACCCTGCCCCAATGCGAATCCTAGGGGCATTCGCTAACCAGACCGGCAGGGCTGGAGAAGAAGAAGACCGCGACCTTGAGCGGAGAGCGATCCGTGCCGCGAAGGGGGGGGACTGGGACGCGCTGGACTACCTCTACTCCCGCCATGCGGACGACGTCCTGCGCTTCGTCCAGAGCATCGTGCGCAACCGCCACGACGCCGAGGACGTCACGCAGGAGGTCTTCGCCAAGCTGATGCGGAAGATCCACCGCTACGAGGAGCGCGAGGTCCCGTTCGCCGCCTGGATCACGCGGGTGGCGCGGAACGCCGCGCTTGATCACGTGCGCTCGAGGCGGCAGATCCCGGTCGAGGAAGTGCGGATCAGCGAGAACGGCCAGGAGGAGACGTCCTTCGAACGGCTCTACGCGTTCAAGCGGGCTCTTGCCGCGCTGCCCGAGTCACAGCGCCAGGTGCTCATCCTGCGGCACATCGGCGGGCTCTCCCCCAACGAGATCGCGGACCGGCTCGGCAAGACCGAGGCCTCGGTCCAGGGGCTACATCACCGCGGGCGCGCCGCGCTCAAGCTCTCGTTGAGCGAGCTGGGAGCGGCCCCGGTGACGGCCGGCCGGGACTAGGGACTAGGCCGAGCTCGGCCGACCGGGGCCCGGCTTCGACCGGGCGCGCCGGACGACCTCCTCCGCCACCTTGCCGGAATCGAGATCGGCTAGGAAGAGGAGCGCCGCGTGCTCGCAGACCCGCTCGAGCGCCACCCCCCGCCGCTCGGCTTCGCGTCGAAGCCGCGGCATCGTGCCCTCCTCCAGCCGGAGGGTCAACGTGCGGGTTTCGCCCTCGGCGGGGGCCCCGCGGAAGCGCGGAACGACCGTCGCGGCGCGCCCGCTCGGGAGCTCGGAGTCGTAGTAGCCGAGCGCCAGTGAGAGGAGCTCCTCGAGGGAGACCCGCTGTGCTGCGGCCCTCTCCTCCAGTGCCTCCCAGCCGAAGTCGTCGAAAGTGATGGCGATCTCCTCGTTCATGCCTTCGCCGGCGGCGGATTCTACGGATGGGACCGACTGAATTCGCCGCTGCGGCCAGCACCAGAACAACGTCTGGGCGCGGACAGGCTCACCCTCCGAGGCGGCGGTACATACGAAACCGGGACCCTCCGAACCTCACCCGATCGAAGCTCCAACCGGGATTGCCCGAGGTTCAGCCTCTGGCGAGGAGCTCCGGGCGGAGGGCGCCGATGCCCAGCCCGGGGCCGCGCTCGGGATCCAGGATGACCGCGACCGCCTCGCTGCGCGAGGAGACGCCGAGCTTGCCGAAGGCGGATGAGAGGTGGCTCTTCACGGTGCTCTCTGCCAGGAACAGCTCGGCGGCGATCTGGGAGTTGGTCAGGCCGGCGACGACCAGGGTGAGGATCTGCTTCTCCCGGCTGGTCAGCGCCCGCGGCCGCACCGCCCGGCGCTGCCCGGCCGGCGCGGAGACCTGCCCGGCGCAGACCGCCACGACCACGGCGGCCAGCGCCTGATCGGCGTCGGCGGCCAGCACCACGCCGTCGGCCCCCAGCTCGAGCGCCCGCCGCACATCGGCTACCCCCGCCCGCCGGCAGACCAGGACGGCCGGGACCTCGCCGAGGCGTGAGCGGATCAGGCGGATCGCCTCGGCCGTGGACCGGCCGGGCGCATCGGCGGCCACCACGGCGCAGGCGGGCACCGTGCCGTTGCATGACGCCAGGAGCTGCTCGGCGCTCGCCGAGCGCGAGAGGACGGCATGCCCGGCGTCCGCGAGCACCGTGGAGACCCGGTCGCGCAACGACCCGTCCTCGGAGCAGACCGCGACGACCGTGCCACCGTTTGTCGGTTCGCGAGAGACCATCCGACTGACGAACGCGCCGGGATCGACGGGACTTCCGCTCCCCGGGGCCGGCCGTCCATCTTGGAGCGCTCGGGTCACAGCCCCCGCCGGCCCAGGACGAACGCGACGGTTCGCAGCAGGGTCTTCACGTCCAGCCAAAGCGACCACTTGGCGCCGTAGAGGTAGTCGATCTTGACCATCTCGTTGAGCGGAATCCGGGCGGAGCCGAAGATCTGCCAGCGGCCGGTCATCCCGGGCGGGAGCTCCAGGCGAGCCCGCTGCCAGCCCTCGATCTTGCCGTCCTCGTCGAGCGGGAGCGGCCGAGGGCCGACGAGGGACATCTCCCCGCGCAGGACGTTGTAGAGCTGGGGCAGCTCGTCCACGGAGGCCCTCCGCAGGCGAGCGCCGACGCGCGTGATCCGGGGATCGTCCCTGATCTTGAAGATCCCGTCCGCCTCGTTGAGAGCGGCGAGCGCGGACTTCTGGGCATCGGCGCCGTCCACCATGGTGCGGAACTTGAGCATCTCGAAGGGGACGCCGTCCCGGCCCATCCGCTTCTGGCGGAAGAGGACGGGGCCCCGTGAGTCGAGCTTGATGGCGATCGCGATCGCCGCCATCAGCGGTGCGAGCAGGATCAGGCCGACTCCGGAGCCGACGATGTCGAACGCCCGCTTCAGGGCCCCGGAGGACCGGGTCAGGCCGAAGCGACGCACGCCGAGCAGGGTGATGCCGTCCACGTCATCCAGCTCGACCGAGGCGCCGACCACCTCGGGGAGCCGGGGGATGACGCTCACGCTGATTCCGCGCGACCTGAGCTCCTGGGTGGTGTCGAGCATCTCATCGGAGCTGACGCCGCGGGAGGCGATGATCACTCGCTCGATCCGCTCGAGCCTCAGCAGGTCATCCAGGCCACCGCCCTCGAGGGGCGCCACGCAGACGACTCGGGCCTTCAGGCCCGCGGTCTCCGCGAAGCGCCTCGAGATCCACTCCGCCGTGTCTGGATCGCCCAGCACGAGGCATCGCTCCTCGCGAGAGAGGGCGCGGGCGGCCTGTCTCGCCAGCGTTCGCATCGCCACCATGCCGATGAAGAGCAGGACCCAGACGCCCACCGCCTGGTCCCTGCCGAACTCCCCCTGGATGATCAGGT
>DATBHQ010000130.1:0-1818 GCA_036557385.1 Solirubrobacterales bacterium
GGCGCCTGCCGGAGATTGGCTCTGCGGGTTCTCTCCGGCATCCGCGACGGGCGACTGGATCTGACCGAGCCGGGCGGCCACCAACTCAGTTTCGGCCGACCGGAGTCTCAGCTCGAGGCGGCCGTCGAGGTCCACTCACCGCATTTCTACCGCGCGATGCTCGGCGGCAGCGTCGGCCTCGGCGAGGCCTATCGCGACGGCGTCTGGGACTGCGACGACCTGGTCGCGCTGGTCCGGATCGCCGCGCGCAACATGGCGCCTCTGGACCGCTGGCGCCGCCGCCTCCATCCGGTCCTCGCCCCACTTCAGCGGACGGTGTGGAGGGTTCCGCGGAACAGCCACCGGGCCGCGCGCAAGCACATCTCCGCCCACTACGACCTCGGCAACGACCTCTTCGCCCTCTACCTCGACGAGTCGATGATGTACTCGGCGGCCGTCTTCCCCCACCCGGACGCGACCCTCGCCGAGGCGCAGGAGCACCGCCTGGAGCGCATCTGCCGGGCGCTCGAGCTCGGCCCCGAGGACCACCTGCTCGAGATCGGCACCGGCTGGGGTGCGATGGCGGCCTACGCGGCGCGCAACTACGGCTGCCGCGTGACGACGACCACGATCTCGGAGGAGCAGCGCGAGGGAGCGCTGCGGCGGATCAAGGACGCGGGCGTCGAGGACCAGGTGACGGTCCTGCTCGACGACTACCGGGACCTGCGCGGCCGCTACACGAAGCTGGTCTCCCTGGAGATGATCGAGGCCGTCGGCTGGCAGTACTTCGATGTCTTCTTCCGCCGCTGCTCGGAGCTGCTCGAGCCTGATGGCCTCTTCTTCCTCCAGGCGATCGTGATCGACGACCGGCTCTACGAGGTCGAGAAGGCGGCGCGCAGCTTCTCCAACGCCCTGATCTTCCCGGGAGGCTGCCTGCCGTCGGTGGAGGTGATCGAGCGCAGCGTGGCGCGTGAGACCGACATGAGCATGGTCTGGCTGGAGGAGATAGGCGCGCACTACGCCCGCACGCTGGAGCTCTGGCGCCAGCGCTTCATCGCTAACACCGACCTCGCCGCCGAGCTCGGCTACGACGAGCCCTTTCGCCGGCTCTGGACCCTCTGGCTGGCGATGAGCGAGGCCGGCTTCCGCGAGCGCCGCCTGCGGGACGTCCAGGTCCTCTTCGCCAAGCCGCGCCGCTCGATCGGCATGGAGGTTCCCGCGCGAGCGACCGGTGTGATGGAGTAGGTCGATGGCGGAGGGAGAGGGCAAGACGGTTCTCGTCACCGGCGGCTCCGGCTACCTCGCGGGCTGGTGCATAGTCGAGCTCCTGCGCCGTGGCTACCGCGTCAGGACGACGGTCCGCAATCCCTCCCGGGAGCAGGAGGTCCATGCCGCGGTCGACTCCGAGACGGACTCGCATCACGACCTGACCGTGCACCAGGCGGACCTGCTGAGCGACGAGCATTGGGACAACGTGATCGAGGGCTGCGACTACGTCCTGCACGTCGCCTCTCCCTTCCCGCCGACCCAGCCCAAGGATCCCGACGAGCTGATCCGCCCGGCGCGCGAGGGGACGCTGCGGGTGCTGGGCAAGTCGCTCGACCACAACATCCAGCGCGTGGTGATCACCTCCTCGGTCGCCGCGGTGCGCCTGGCACGCGGGACCGAGAAGCGGGTGCTCGACGAGGAGGACTGGACCGATCCCGACAGCCCCGACCTGACGCCGTACGTGCGCTCCAAGACGATCGCCGAGCGCGCCGCCTGGGACCTGGCGCGCGAGCGCGGCGCCGAGGATCGCGTGGCGGTCGTCAACCCGGGCGCGATCATCGGCCCGCTCCT
>DATBHQ010000131.1:0-9312 GCA_036557385.1 Solirubrobacterales bacterium
GCAATCAAGAGATCGACTTCGCGACCAGGCTTTGGTGGCAGCCGGCTTCGTAGTGCTTCGGTTCACGCACGCTCAAGTCAAGTTCGAGGCGGACCGGGTGGTCAGGACGTTGACGG
This sequence comes from Solirubrobacterales bacterium, assembly GCA_036557385.1. Lineage (GTDB taxonomy): Bacteria > Actinomycetota > Thermoleophilia > Solirubrobacterales > 70-9 > DASUPK01. Next base: position 117 of record DATBHQ010000131.1, read on the forward strand.
CGGTCGCTCACCGATCGCGGCCGCGGCTTGTCGAGTTACCCGGCCTGTAGCCGGCAAACTCGACGATCGACCACCCTAGACCCCGGCGCCCTTGCCGCCGCGGCCTTCGCCCGCGGCGAAGCGCGCCGCCCCCTTGACGCCGACGCCGGTCACCGCGCCGCCGATCTCGGCCTCGCGGGCGAGGCCCTGCTCGAGGGAAAGGCCGAAGCCCTCCAGCGCCGAGCGGCGGTCGGCGAGCATCGTCTCCTGCGGGAAGGAGGCGAGGCCCTCCGCCATCTCCAGGGAGCGCTCGAGGTGCCGGCCCGGAGCGACCACCTCGGTGAGCATCCCCATCGCCAGCGCCTCGTCGGCCTCGACGATCCGGCCGGTGAGGATCAGGTCGAGCGCCCGGCCCATGCCGACGATTCGGGGCAGGCGCTGGGTGCCGCCGTCGATCAGCGGCACGCCCCAGCGGCGCTCGGGGAAGCCGAGCTTGGCGGTCTCGGTGGCGATTCGCAGGTCGCACCACAACGCGAGCTCCAGCCCGCCGGCCAGCGCCCAGCCCGAGATCGCGGCGATCGTCGGCTTCGAGGGGGTCAGCCTGCTGAAGCCGAGCGGTCCGTCCGGCCGCGGCTTGAGCCATTCCTTGGCGATCCCCTCGTCGTTCATCGCCGCCGCCACCGACTTGAGGTCCGCGCCGGCGCAGAACGCCTCGTCGCCGGCACCCGTGAGGACCATCACCCGGGCCTCGTCGTCGGCCTCGAAGGAGCGATAGGCCTCGAGCAGCTGGTCGGCGGTGCGCGGGTCCACCGCGTTGCGCCGCTCGGGCCGGTCGATCGTGATCACCGCGGCCGCGCCCCGGCGCTCGTAGGTGACCTCGGGCATGCGCCGAGCCTATCCGGGAGTGGACTGCGGCCAGTGCCGCAGGAAGGGGAGGGGGTCGACCGCCTTCGTCTCCGAGCGCAGGGACGCCTTGCCGATCCTGACCTCGAAGTGGAGGTGCGGGCCGTCGCAGGAGCCGGTGCAGCCGAGCCGCCCGAGCAGCTGCCCGGCGTGGACGTGATCGCCGAGCCGCACTACTGGCGGGTGGAGCATGTGCATGTAGACGAAGCTGTGGTTGTCGGCCGGGTCGTAGAGCGCGAGGTAGTTGCCGCGGCCGCCGGACCAGCGTCCGTTCTCGGTGCCCCGATCGACCACGACGCCGTCGTGCACCGCGACCTCGGGCGTGCCGACCTTGCCGAAGATGTCCTGCCCCTCGTGGATGTGGCCGTAGCGGGGCGCGTGGAACGCGGCGATCCCCTCGCCGAAGTCGTGCGGGCCGATCAGCGGGAAGACGTGGCCCGGCGCCAGTCCGGGGGGCGTGCCGGAGTCGATGCCGAAGATCGACGCGCTCGAGGACAGGGACTGGCGACCGGCGCTGGAGTCGAGTCCCGGGACCGGAAGCCCGAGCAGCGAGCCGAGGCCCGCGCCCAGGCCGAGCACCACCGTGACAGCGAACCCCGCCTTGGCGGTCGGCCAGAACAGCCCTCGCCGCCTCGTCGAAGCTCGTCGTCGGTTCTCCGCCGCCCGCGTGCGCCTCTTGACGGGCCCTCGGACGGCGGGATCGATCCGAGCCCGCGCCGGCTCGGGGGCCGGTCGGCGCTCGGGCGGAGCCGCCACGGGCCGCCCGCGCTCCGGCGGTCGCGCCTCCGCCCGCCGTCGGCGGGACCAGCGGTAGCGCTCGTTTCGCTGCCGGTCGGCCCGCTCGCTCCGCAGGCTCTCCAATCGCGCTCGGCGACGCCGCTCGAGCCGCTCGCGCAGGGCCCGGTCGCGCTCGGCCCGCAGTCGCTCGAGCCGGGCCCGCCGCTCCCGATCCGCCCGGCCGCGCTGCTCCCGCTCCCGCTCGAGACGCTCCGCCAGCGGCTCCCGTCGCCGGAGCGGCACCACCTCCGCATCGCCACCGCCGAACCGCCGGGCGGGGACCGGACGGCGGTGCTTACGCGGATCGGCGACGCGGTCGTCCCCGGCGAGCCCCATGCCGCCCGGGGTCTAGCGGCTTCCGAGGCGCTCTAGGTCTTGCGTGCGCCTCTCTTTGCGGTTTTCGAGGCGGATCTGAATCAGGGACAGGACGGTCACCAGGATCGCGAAGAAGGCGATCACGCCGAAGGCGAAGAAGGTGACCGACTTGTCGGTGGTGCGCCCGTAGACGCCGACGCCGTCGGCGGCGAGCGCAGCCGGCGCGATCACGAGCGGGCCCACCGCGGCCAGCAGTCCGACGAGCAGCCGACGAGACAAATGCAGGAATCGCATCCCCCGGCAATCTAACGAACCGGGCCGCTCCCAATCTCCACACTTAGGCGGTCTTTCGATTGCCCGGCGACGATGCCCCTCCCTCGGCACCCCGGCCGGGGATTCCGGCATGGATCCGATCTCGTATTTCCAGGCAATCGTCCTCGGGCTGCTTCAGGGAGTCACCGAGCTCTTCCCGATCTCCAGCCTCGGCCACAGCGTCGTGCTGCCGCGGGTCTTCGGCTGGAACATCCACCAGAACGACGACTACTTCCTGAGCTTCCTGGTCGCCACCCACTGCGCGACCGCCATCGTCCTCCTGCTCTTCTTCCTCAGGGACTGGGGCCGGATCGTCAGGGGGCTGGGCCGTTCGCTGCGTGACCGCTATATCGATCCGCGTGACACCGACGCGAAGCTCGGCTGGCTGCTGGTGGTCGGGACGATCCCGGCCGGACTGCTCGGGCTGCTGCTCGAGCACCCGCTGCGCACGCTCTTCGCGTCCACCCAGACCGCGGCGATCTTCCTCTTCGTCAACGGGCTGATGCTGTTCGGGGCGGAGGCGCTCCGCCGCCGCGCCCCGGTGCGCTCCGAGGCCGGCATCCGCTCAGACGAGGTGATCGCCCGCAGCCTCGGCTTCCGGGAGGCGCTCGGGATCGGCGCCGCCCAGGCACTCGCCCTGGTTCCCGGGCTCTCGCGCTCGGGCGCGAGCATGGGGGGCGGCCTGCTGGCCGGTCTCTCCAACGAGGAGGCGGCCCGCTTCGCGTTCCTGCTCGCGACGCCGATCATCGGTGCGGCCGGCGTGCTCAAGCTGCCCGATCTGCTCGGCTCGCAGGGCGACCACGTCCGCGGCCAGGCGCTGGTCGGCGCCCTCTGCGCGGCGCTCACCGCCTATCTCTCGGTCCGCTTCCTCCTCCGCTTCTTCGAGACCAACCGCCTCACTCCATTTGCCCTCTACTGCTGCGCGGTCGGCGCAGTGCTCTCGATCGCGTTCGCCCTCAGCTGAGGAGGTACCCATGACAAAGCGACCGCAACTGATAGTCCCGGCGATCCTGCTGGGGATCCTCTTCGGAGTGATCGCGGTCATCTACTGGGCCGACAGCGCCAGCTCTCTGCCCTCGTTCTTCCCCGGCCACGACGCCGGCTCGGTTCACCATCACGTGAAGCATGGGATCGCGGCCGCGATCGTGGCGCTCGGCTGCTTCGTCTTCGCCTGGTTCCAGACGGGGGGTGCGACCAAGGGACACCGGTCTGCGTAGCATGCCGCGCCGATGTCCGAACTGGAGGCCCTCCTTCTGGGGATCGTCCAGGGCCTGACCGAGTTCCTGCCGATCTCCTCGTCCGGGCACCTGATCCTCGTCCCCTGGCTTCAGGACTACACGTTCCTGGAGGACAACGAGTCGTTCAACAAGACGTTCGACGTCGCCCTGCACGCGGGCACGCTGATTGCGGCGATCTCCTACTTCAGGCACGAGGTCGTCACCTATCTCATCGCCTTCTTCCGGGCGGTCCGGAAGCGCGCCATCGAGACGGTGGATGAGCGCGTCGCCTGCGCGATCGCCGTCGGCACCGTTCCCGCCGTGATCGTCGGCGGTCTCGGGTCCGGCTTCATCGAGGACCACCTCGGCGAGCCCTGGATGATCGGCATCCAGCTGATCGTCTTCGGCGCCCTGCTCGGCTGGGCCGACCGCCTGCCGGAGTCGCGGCCCGTCGACGGGCTCACCCTCAGGGACGGCCTCTACGTCGGGCTCGCCCAGGTTCTCGCCCTCGCCCCGGGCACCTCTCGCTCCGGCATCACGATCACCGCCTCCCGCTACCTCGGCTTCGATCGGGACTCGGCCGCGCGCGTCTCCTTCCTCCTGCTGATCCCGGCCGTAGCCGGGGCCACGGTCTACAGCGCCTACAAAGCGATCCACGACGGACTGCCGAACGACGTCGCCGGGCCGATCGTGGTCGGGACGATCGCCTCGGCGCTCTCCGGCTATCTGGCGATCGCCTGGCTGCTTCGCCTGCTGCGGACCCACAGCTACCGCCCCTTCGTGCTCTATCGCTACTTCGCTGGGGCGGTCGTGCTGCTGCTGATCGCGACGGGCGTGCGGTCCGCGACCTTCGGCTAGTGAGGCTCGATCTGCAGTAGCTCGTCGCCGGGCTCGTGCTCGACCTGGAGCGTGGAGTGCTCCACTCCGAAGCGGTCGGCGAGCAGCCGGGCGGCGCGCCAGCGGGCCTCGTGGCAGTCGGCGTCCTGGCGGACGATCATGTGGGCGGAGATCGCGGCCATCCCCGTGGTGACCTCCCAGACATGGAGATCGTGGACCTCGACCACGCCGTCCTCCTCCACGAGCGCCTGTCCGATCGCCTGCGGGTCGAGGCCCTTCGGTGCGGCCTCCATGAAGACGCGGCCGCTCTCTCGGAGCAGGCCGTAGGCGGCCCAGAGCATCAGTGCGGCGATCAGGAGCGAGGCGACCCCGTCGGCGCGGTCGATGCCCCAGATCAGGATCACGGCTCCGGCGATCGCCGTGGCGATGAAGGCGAACAGGTCCGTGACGATGTGCAGGAAGGCGCCCTCGACGTTCAGGCTGCGCCGCTCGGCCCCGGCGAGCATCCGTGCCGCCAGCAGGTTGATCGCGATCCCGATCACCGCCACCACCACGACCAGGGCGCCCTCGACATCCGGCGGCTCGACCAGCCGGCGGATGCCCTCGTAGACGATCAACAGGCCGAGCAGGAGCAGGGTGATCCCGTTGACCTGCGCGGAGAGGATCTCCGCCCGCCGCATCCCGTAGGTGAAGCTGCCGCCCGGGGGGCGCTGGGCGAGCCGGAGCGCGGCGAGCGCCAGCCCGATCGCGATCGCGTCCGTGAGCATGTGGCCGGCGTCCGAGATCAGGGCCAGCGAGGAGGCGACGATCCCAGCCGCCACCTCGGCCAGCATGAAGGCGACGATCAGCGCGAAGGCGCCACCCAGCCGCCGCGCATCGCCCTGGCCGAAGTCGTGGGTGTGGCCGTGGGCCATGCGCTGATTAAAAAGAAAAGCGCGCGGCCCGGGGCAGGGAGGGGCCGCGCGCGCTGACGAGAGAGGAATCTCGACTGCCGGTAGCCTCGTCGCCCCGCCCCCGCCCGGTGTGAAGATCCCGATACGCCGGCGCGGGCATTTCCCCGTGATTTGCGTGTGAAAAACCCGTGAACGAGCGTCTCCAGGAAGCCGCCGCGGCCGCACCCCTCCCTATGATCCGCGGCGAGTGATACCGACAAGTCCACGACGGGACGGGTCCCAAGGGAGGACCAGATGACGGAACAGGCGCGAGCCGTACGGCTCGCGGTGATCGACACCGACACCGCTTTTCTGACGGTGCTCCAGAACCGGCTCGACAGCGCCGGCTGGCAGCACCGGCTGCTCACCGAGGGGGTGCCCTCGGACGAGCTCGTTGCGATGAAGCTGAACGCCCTGCTGATCGACATCTCGGCGGTGGGGCCGAACGGCTGGGAGTTCCTCGAGAGGGTCGCGGGCTCGGTCCCCGGCCTCGGGATCCTGGTCTGCACCGCCCAGTCGACGGTCGCTCAACGCGTCCGCGGCTTGCGGCTCGGTGCGGACGACTGGATCAGCAAGCCCTGCCACCCGGAGGAGGTAATGGCGCGGATCGAGGCCGTGGTCCGCCGGCGCAAGCGGGCCGAGGTCCGTCTCAACGCCTGGCCGGTGCTGCACGCGGAGCTCGAGATTCGATCGGATCAGTACCAAGCCTTCGTCGGCGGCCAGGCCCTGGGGCTGACACGCCGCGAGTTCGAGCTGCTCGAGCTGCTCGCCCAGGTCCCAGGGCAGGTGATCGAGCGGGAGGAGATCTACCAGAAGGTCTGGGGTTACGCGATGGCGCACGGCGATCGCTCCGTGGACGTCTTCATCCGCAAGCTGCGCCAGAAGCTCCAGAGCCACTCGCCGGACTGGCGCTACATCCACACCCACTTCGGGATCGGCTACCGCTTTGACCCCGAGCGCGTCCACGACCCGGCGGAATCGGATGCGCCTGCTCCCGGCGAGCAGTTCACGTCCCCTTCACCGGATCTTCACCCGACCGTAACGACCTGAGTCCAGGCGGCGGCGAAGCTGCCTTGACATGGAGGGCGAGAACGGCGGACCACTCTCGATCGCTGCGCTGATCGGCGATGACCGGACCCCGGTCTACGCGGGCCGGCTGGAGATCAGGCCCGCCGAGCACGCTGCGCTTGTCGACGGCCGCCCGCTCACGCTCACGGTGCGGGAGCTGCAGCTGCTCACCGAGCTCGCTCACAACGCGGAGCGAGTCATGACCCGCGATGAGCTCTGCGAGCGGGTCTGGGGGCGCAACTACCGGAAGAGCGACCGCTCCGTCGACGTGTACGTCGGCAGGCTCCGCGCGAAGCTCGACCGGGCCCTGCCGGGCCGGCGGTTCATCCACACGCACACCGGCATCGGCTACCGCTTCTCGCCCCAGGCCTGACCGGGCACCGCCCGGATCGCCGTTCACACCCTTTTTACAAGCGCGCCACACGCCCGTAACAAGATGCGGGCGAGCCGCTGAGACGCTGCCGGGCAACAAAGGGAGCAGGGCGCAGAGGCCCGCTGCCCGCCTCGACAAACGACAAAGGAGAACGACCTCATGTCAAGGAAGTTGCTGCCCGCCCTGGCTGCCTCGGCCGTCCTCGCCCTCGGTGCCGCCGCCTGCGGCGGAAGCGATGACAACGCAGATGCATCGGGCGACGGCGTCTCGGGCACGATCGCCGGCGCCGGTTCCAGCGCACAGCAGGCCGCACAGGAGGCCTGGAAAGCGAACTTCGAGAGCGCGAACTCGGGGGCGACCGTCTCCTACGACCCGATCGGGTCCGGCGGCGGCCGCGATCAGTTCATCGCGGGCGGTGCGACAGCCTTCGCCGGCTCGGACTCGCCGTTCGACTCCGACGAGCTGCCCAAGGCGACCCAGCGTTGCCAGAGCGGCGGCGGCGACCTGGCCCAGATCCCGGTCTACGTCTCGCCGATCGCGATCGTCTACAACCTCTCGGGCGTCGACGACCTGCAGCTGTCGCCCGACGTGACCGCCAAGATCTTCAAGGGCGAGATCACGAAGTGGAACGACCCGGCGGTCGCGGCGGACAACCCCGGCGCCGACCTGCCCGACACGGACATCACGCCCGTGCACCGCTCGGACGAGTCCGGGACCACGGCGAACTTCACGGACTACCTCCATGAAGCCGCGCCGAGCGTCTGGACCGACGATCCGGACAGCAACTGGCCGCTGAAGGGCGGCGAGGCCGGGGCGCAGACCTCCGGCATGGTCCAGGCGGTCAAGGCCGGCGACGGCACGATCGGCTACGCCGACGCGAGCCAGGCCCAGGATCTGGGCATCGCGAAGGTGAAGGTCGGCAACACCTACGTCGCGCCGAGCGCGGATGGGGCCGCGGCTGACCTCGAGGCGTCGAAGAAGGACCCGTCGCTCTCCAAGGGCAGCACGGTGTTCGCCTACACGGTGGACCGCACCTCCACCGACCCGAGCACGTACCCGGTGCTGCTGGTCTCGTACCTGATGGGGTGCACGAAGTACGACTCGGCCGACACGACCAACACGGTCAAGGCGTACTTCGACTACGTGATCAGCTCGGACGGGCAGCAGGCGGCTGCGCAGAACGCCGGCTCCGCTCCGCTGCCCCCCGGCGTCACCAAGGAGGATCAGACCGCCGTGGACGCCATCGGGAGCTGATGGAGGCCCACGCAGAGACCACGAGTCAAGCCGGCCAGCTGCTGGCGTCCGCCTCGGGCGGACGCCGGCGGCCCGGCGACCGGATCTTCTCCAACGCCACCGTGAGCGCCGCGGTCACGGTACTCGCGATCCTTGGCGGGGTTGCGCTGTTCCTGATCATCAAGTCCGCGCCCGCCGTAACCGCGAGCTCGGTCGACCTGCCCGAGGGCAAGAGCCTCGTCGACTACATCGCTCCGCTCGCCTTCGGGACGGTTCTCGCCGCGGTCGTGGCGGTGATCATCGCGGTGCCGCTCGCCGTCGCCGTGGCCCTCTTCATCAGCCACATCGCGCCCCGGCGACTCGCCAACACGCTCGCCTACATCGTCGACCTGCTCGCCGCGATCCCGAGCATCGTCTACGGGCTCTGGGGGATCTTCGTGCTCGGGCCAGCGATGGTGCCGATCCTCGACTGGCTCGTCGACAAGCTCGGATTCATCCCCTTCTTCGAGGGGCCCGCCTCGGTGACCGGGAGGACCATGCTCACCGCCGGCCTGGTGCTGGCGGTGATGATCCTGCCGATCATCTCGGCGGTGGCCAGGGAGGTCTTCGCCCAGACGCCGCGCAAAAACGAGGAGGCCGCGCTCGCCCTCGGCGCGACCCGCTGGGAGATGATCCGGATGGTCGTCCTGCCGTTCGGCCGCTCCGCGGTGATCAGCGGATCGATGCTCGGACTGGGCAGGGCTCTGGGGGAGACGATGGCGGTGACGATCATCCTCTCGGTCTCCGGGATCGTCAGCTTCGACCTGGTCAGCCAGTCGAACCCGACGCCGATCGCAGCGAACATCGCGCTCAAGTTCCCCGAGGCGTCGGGAATCGACGTCAACGCGCTGATCGCCTCCGGCCTCGTCCTCTTCGGGATCACGCTGGTCGTCAACATGATCGCCCGCCTCGTCATCTCACGATCGAACCTCCAATGAGCGACGGGGCCCCAAGAGAGAATCCGGCCGCCGCCTTCGAGCCGGCTGAGATGCTGCCGGCGCTCGGTGGGCCGACGCTCGCCGGAGGCACGCTGCCCCGCTGGTTCCTGCAGGCGGTGATCGGCGGGTGTGCCCTGATCTCCCTCGCGGTGCTGCTCGCGACGGGCGGCTTCACCATCGTCCTCCTCTTCGTGTTCACCTTCGTACTGGCGCTGCCGACCGGATACATCTGGTCGAGACTGGTCGAAGGGCGGCGCGAGGCCAAGGACCGCC
>DATBHQ010000132.1:0-13338 GCA_036557385.1 Solirubrobacterales bacterium
GCAGTTCGCGCCGAAGATCACCTCGATCAAGATCGACCCGGAGAAGATCGGCGCCCTGATCGGCAAGGGCGGCGAGACGATCCGCGGCCTCTCGGAGGAGTTCGAGGCCGAGATCGACGTCGACGACGACGGCACGGTGCGGCTCTACGCGCCCACCGGCGAGCTGGTCGACGCTCTGGCCGAGCGGATCACCTCGATGACGAAGGACGTCGAGGTGGGCGATCGCTTCAAGGGCAAGGTCGTGAAGACGACCAACTTCGGAGCGTTCGTCGAGCTCACCAAGGGCACCGACGGCCTGCTTCACATCTCCAACGTGAAGCCGGGCGAGCGGGTCGGCACCGTCGAGGACGTCCTCAACCAGGGCGACGAGATCGACGTCACCGCCGTCGAGGTGGACAAGGAGCGTGGCCGGATCGGCGTGCGGCTCTCGGACGATCCCGATGTCGAGGGGAAGTCGGCCGAGGAGCTCGCCGGAGTCGGCACCGGCGATCCGGGGCCCCCGAGCCGCCGCCGAGATGGCGGAGGCCGCGGCGGGGGCCGTCGCGAGCGTGACGGCGGTGGCCGCCGCCGCGAGCGCGACAGCAGCCGCGGCCGCTGAGCGGGCCGTGGCCGCTGAGCATGCCCAGGTAACCGAACTCGAATCAGGGACCCGAGTCGTCACCGAGGCCGTGGCCTCGGTGCGCTCGGTCGCCCTGGGCCTCTGGGTCCGCACGGGCTCGAGGGACGAGACGCCGGCGCAGGCTGGGGTCTCGCATTTCCTCGAGCACCTGCTCTTCAAGGGGACCAAGCGCTACTCGGCGATCGAGATCTCTGAGATCTTCGACGGCCTCGGCGCGTCGGTGAACGCCGCCACCGGCAAGGAGTCCACCAACCTCTACGCGCGCTTCCTCGACACGCACGCCGAGGAGTCCTTCGACCTGCTCGCCGAGATGCTCCTCGGCCCGACATATCCGGAGATCGACTCGGAGCGCGAGGTGGTGCTGGAGGAGATCGCGATGTACGAGGACGAGCCGCAGGACAAGGTCCACGACGTGCTCGACCGGGCCGTTTTCGGCGGCCACCCGCTGGGCAGACGCGTGCTCGGCGAGGCCGAGGTGATCGGCTCGATCCCGGTGCCGGACATTGACGCCTACCACCGGGCGCGCTACACGGGCGGGAACATCGTCGTCTCCGCAGCGGGCAACATCGAGCACGACGCGATCGTCGAGCTCACCAGGCGCCACGTGGAGCCCCCGGCCGCGGAGGGCGATCGCGCGGCGATCGAGCCACCGCAGCTGAACGGCGCGCAGTTCGCCTTCCAGGAGAAGGACACTGAGCAGTTCCACATCGCGCTGGGCGGCCCGGGCATCAACCGCGGCGACGAGCGCCGTTACGCGCTGACCATCCTCGACGCGGTTTTCGGCGGCTCCACCTCCTCGCGGCTCTTCCGCGAGGTGCGCGAGAAGAGGGGACTTGCGTACGCGGTCGGCTCCTACACCCAGCAGTACACGGACAGCGGGCTGGTCGGCCTCTATCTCGGCACCCGCGGGGACAACGTCGAGGAGGCGTGCGGGATCATCGGCCGAGAGCTCGCCTCGATCCACGCCGAGGGCATCACCGATGATGAGCTGGCCCGCGCCAAGGAGCATGTCAAGGGCCGGATGGTGCTCTCCTCGGAGTCGACGGCCGCTCGGATGGGACGGATCGGGAAGGCGCTGCTCTTCGACATGCCGCTGCTCACCCTCGACGAGCTGCTCCAGAAGGTCGACGCGGTGACGCGCGACGAGGTGGCCGAGCTGGCCGGCGAGTTCTACGCCCCGGACGCCCTCTCGGCGGCCGCGATCGCCCCCAGCGAGGACCGCTTCCGCGCCGCCCTGGCGCCCGTCAACGAGGCGCTCGTAGCCGCGTGACCCCACCGAACGTCCCGGAGCTTGCGCTCAGAGGGGTGTTCCGGGACGTTCGATGGCCGACCTCGACTCGAAGTACCGGTCTGGACTGGAAGCTCAGCTCGATTCCGGCGAGGAGCTGCGCGGCGTCTGCGTGGCGTCGCAGCAGAGGGGGATGTTCAAGGGAGGCTCGGTGGCGCTGGGCGTCACCGATCGGCGGCTGCTCGTCCAATCGCTCAACCGGCGGGGCGCTTCAGAAGGCCCACCACGGTCGATTCTTCCCGGGCAGATCGCGTCGGCGAAGGCCGGGCCGGCGGGCGGCGGATGGATCAATGTCGATGCGGCGATCCTGGACCACGCTGCCATCCGCCTCGAGATCCGCACGACCGACCGTGAGAAGCTCAAGCTGATGCTGATGCGAGGCGAGGGGAAGCTGCTCGGCGGACTCGGCGGTGGAGAGCCCCAGCGGCAGGGCCTCGAAGCGCTCGCCGAGTGGTTTCGCGGGATCGAACGCACATAAGATCGCCGATCATGGCGGACGCGATCAAGGTCCTCGTCTCCGGGGCCGCGGGGCGCATGGGGCAGACGGTCTGTGAGGCCGTCGACGGCGCCGAGGACATGGAGCTCGCCGGGCGCGCGGATCCGGCTCTCGACGCGGCCGTGGCCGACCTGATCGGCGACGCCGACGTGATGGTCGACTTCACCACGCCCGAGTCGGCGCCCGCCAACGTGATGGAGGCGATCGGCGCCGGGGTGCACGTCGTGGTCGGAAGCACGGGCTTCGACCTCGACGAGCTACGCGGCAGGGTGCTGGACGCCGACGGGGACGCCAGGTGCTTCGTGGCGCCCAACTTCGCGATCGGGGCGGTCCTGATGATGGAGGTCGCCAAGCAGATCGCCCCGCGGATGCCGGAGGCCGAGATCACCGAGCTGCACAGCGCGGAGAAGAAGGACGCGCCGTCGGGAACGGCCAAGCGCACCGCTGAGCTGATTCGAGAGTCCGGCGGGAACGTCCACGAGCCGATCCACTCCGTGCGACTCCCCGGCCTGGTCGCGCATCAGGAGGTGATCTTCGGGGGCGAGGGACAGACGCTCACGATCCGCCATGACTCGATAGACCGGACCAGCTTCATGCCGGGGGTGCTGCTCGCGGTCCGCAGGGTCCCGGATCTGCCCGAGCGCTTCCTGGTCGGGCTCGAGAACCTGCTCTGAGCGATGGTCAGGTGGGCGGCTCGGGCGGGACCTCGACCTGCACGGTCGTGCTCACGGCGCGGCACTTGTAGCTCTCGTTGATGTCGCCCCGCCGCTTGGGTGCATGCTCCGGCGTGGCCCTCAGCGTGTAGGTGACGGTGCCGCCCGAGGGCGGAACGATCCCGTTGATGTCGGCGTCGCCGTACTTCACGTGGATCTGGGTGAAGGTGAAGCGGCCCTTCTTGTTCGTCGGGCGGTCGGCATCGGTGCTGTAGGTCTGCCCTGAGACCGCCGTGTAGTAGGCCCACACCTCGCGGTCACGCAGGCAGTGGCGCGGCCCGTACTTGTGGCCCGTCGCCAGGATCCGCCCGCTGATCGCCGCCGTGGGATCGAATGGGTCGTACGAGGTGTCGAGGGTGGCGCTGGCGGTCAGCGAGTTCCCCGCCGCGCTCGCGGCGCTCGACGCCGCGCCCGCCTGAGGGACGGCTGCACAGGCAGTCGAGAGGGCAACCATCGCGGCGATCACGCAGCGCCGCGCCGAGCCGGGCATGGCCGCAGACTATCCCGCCCGGTAGGTTTCGTCCATGACCGGGGAAATCGCACGGCTGGACGCCACCGCGCAGGCGGAGCTCGTGCGGGACGGCGAGGTGAGCGCTGAGGAGCTCACCCGGGCGGCGATCGAGCGCGCCGAGAGCCTCAACCCCGAGCTCAACGCGATCATCCACCCGCTCTACGAGCAGGGCCTGGAGACGTCGCGGGGAGAGCTGCCGGACGGCCCCTTCCGCGGAGTGCCCTTCCTGTTCAAGGACCTCGGCGCCGGCCTCGCCGGGCAGCCGCTGCACATGGGGGTGAGGGCGCTGAAGGAGGCGGACTTCAGGCTGCCGGTGGACACCTTCCTCGGCGCGCGCTTCCGCGAGGCGGGTCTGGTGACGATCGGCAAGACAAATACCCCGGAGCTGGGGATCCTCCCGACGACCGAGCCGGACATCTACGGCGCCACCCACAACCCGTGGGATCTGGGGCGATCGCCTGGCGGCTCGAGCGGTGGATCGGCTGCCGCCGTGGCCGCGGGCATCGTCCCGATCGCCCACGCGAACGACGGCGGCGGATCGATCCGGATCCCGGCGAGCTGCTGCGGGCTGGTGGGCCTGAAACCGAGCCGTGGGCGGACCTCGCTCGGCCCGCTGATCGGCGACACGATGAGCGGCCTGACCGTCGAGCTGGCCCTCTCCCGCTCGGTGCGCGACGTGGCGGCCGCGCTCGAGGCGACCCACGGCGCCGGTCCCGGCGACCCCTACGTTGCGCCGGCGCCCGCCCGTCCCTACACCGAGGAGGTCGGCGCCGACCCCGGTGCGCTCAGGATCACGATCCTCACCGACCCGATCGGCGTCAGCCGCGTCGAGGTCGATCCCGAGGTCGTCGCCGCGACCCGCGAGGCCGCGACCATGCTGGAGGGCCTCGGCCACTCCATCGACGAGGACGCGCTGCCACTCGACGGCGATATCGACGTGATCGAGACCTTCCTCACCCGCTGGTACGCGGGCCAGACGGAGATCATCGACCAGTTCGGGGTCCTGCTCGGCCGCGAGCTCGGCCCGGAGGACGTCGAGCCGCTCACCTGGGCGATGGCGCAGGAGGGCCGCCGGCGCCACGCGGGCCAGTACCTCGCGGCGGTCAGCCAGCATCAGGCGATCGCGCGAGCGATCGGCATGTGGTTCGAGGCGGGCCACGACCTGCTGCTCACACCGACGATGGGTGAGCTGCCGCCGCCGCTCGGCAGCTTCGACGACTCCGGTCCCGAGCCGCTCCAGACGATCTACCGCGGCGAGGTGTCGGCGTGCTTCACGGCGCTGGTCAACGCGACGGGCATGCCCGCCATCTCCATGCCGCTGGGTGTGAGCCAACCTGAAACGGGTGGCGCCGATGGCGCCCCCTCGCATCTGCCGATCGGCGTGCACCTGATCGCGCCCCTGGGCCGCGAGGACGTCCTCCTCCGGGTCGCCTCCCAGCTCGAGCAGGCACACCCCTGGGCCGACCGGTTCCCTGAGGTGTTCTCGGTACCCTCCGGTTGATGCCGGAGATCGGAGGGGTAATCACGGCGATGGTGACGCCCTTCGCCGAGGACCGCTCGGTGGACGAGGCCGCCGCCCGCAAGGTGGCGAGGCACCTGATCGAGAACGGGTCCCACGGGCTGGTGCTCTCCGGCACGACCGGCGAGTCGCCGACCCTCGACGACGATGAGGTCCTGGCGCTGCTGCGGGCCGTTCGCGACGAGGTCGGCCCCGACGTGCTCGTCATCTGCGGTACCGGCTCCAACGACACGCGCCACTCCGAGCGGCTCTCGGCGGCGGCGGCCGACGCGGGCGCCGACGCCGTCCTGGCCGTGACGCCCTACTACAGCAAGCCCAACTTCAGCGGGATCAAGGCCCATTACGAGGCAGTCGCCAGGGCGGCCGGCATTCCGGTGGTCCTCTACAACATCCCGTCGCGGGTGGTGGTGAACCTGCCCGCCGACCAGCTCGCGGAGCTGGCTCGGATCGAGAACATCGTCGCGGTCAAGCAGGCGAACGACGACGACCTCGGGCCGGTCGAGGGCCTGCGCATCCTCGCCGGCAACGACGGCACCTTCCTGCCCACGCTCGAGATGGGGGAGGCGGGCGGAGTCCTGGTCGCCTCCCACCTGGTCGGGGCGGAGATGCGTGAGATCTACGACGCCGTCCAGGCAGGCGACCTCGACCGGGCTCGCGAGATCGACGCGCGGCTTCGCCCGATCTACGAGATGGTCTCGCGCGTGAACCCGATCCCGGTCAAGGCCGCGCTCGAGCTGCTCGGCATCTGCTCGTCGCGGGCGCGGCTGCCGATCGTCGAGGCGAGCGATCGGGAGCGCGACGAGATCAGGCAGGCGCTGGAGCGGCAGGGCCTCCTGGCCGGGAGCGCCGCGTAGCTTTGCCCAGCTCCGGCGTTCGGATCCTCCCGCTCGGCGGGCTGGGGGAGATCGGCAAGAACATGACCGCCGTCGAGGCGGAGGGGCGCATCGTCATCGTCGACACGGGCCTGATGTTCCCGACCGCCGACATGCTCGGCATCGACCTGGTGCTGCCCGACTTCTCGACCCTCCGGGACCGAGCCGATGACATCGAGGCGATCGTGCTCACGCACGGCCACGAGGACCATGTCGGGGCACTTCCTTACGTGCTGCGTGAGATCGGGATCCCGCCGGTGATCTACGGCGGGCTGCTCACCATCGGCATGGTTCGCTCCAAGCTCGACGAGCACAAGCTCCGGGACGTACCGCTCCACGAGCTGCCGGCCGGGGAGGGCGTGCGTGCCGGCCCCTTCGGGATCGAGCTCGTCCACATGGCGCACTCGATCCCGGACGCCCGCGCCGTCGCCCTGGAGACGGGCCTGGGAACCGTCTTGATCACCGGGGACTACAAGTTCGACCAGACGCCCGTCGACGGCATACCGGCCGACGTCTCCCGGCTCGCCGAGCTCGGCCGCGACGGACTGCTCTGCCTCTGCGGCGACTCGACCAACGCCGACCGTCCCGGGGTCGCCCCATCTGAGTCGGCCGTGGGCCCGGCGCTGCTCGAGGTCTTCTCCCGCTGCCCGGGCCGCATCATCGTCACCTGCTTCGCCTCGAACATCCATCGCGTGCAGCAGGCGATCGACGCGGCCGCGCGCCTGGACCGGCGCGTCGCGCTGGTGGGCCGCTCGATGCGCAAGAACTTCAACATCGCCTCCAACCTCGGCATGGCGAACTCCCCCGAGGGCCTCTTCATCTCGCCCAAGGAGGTCCAGGACTTCCCCGACGAGAGGGTCGTCGTGATCTCGACGGGTAGCCAGGGGGAGCCGCTCTCGGCGCTGCGCCGGATGGCACACCGCGACCACCCGGACGTCGAGCTCCACTCCGGCGACACCGTGATCTTCTCGGCCACACCGATTCCCGGCAACGAGCGCTCGGTTAACGAGACGATCGACCGGATCTTCCAGATCGGCGCCCAGGTGGTGACGGCCGCCGATGCGCCGATCCACGCCTCCGGTCACGGCTGGCAGGAGGAGCTCAAGCTGATGCTCAACCTGACCAAGCCGCGCAGCGTGTTCCCCTTCCACGGCGACCACAAGCGGCTGCGCCTGCACGCCGACCTCGCCGAGTCCGTCGGCATCGAGCCCGAGCGCATCTTCACCGGGCGGAACGGCCTCGCGCTCGAGATCGACGAGTCGGGCGCCCGCTGGGGCGAGGACGTCCACGCCAGCATGATCTTCGTGGACGGCGTCTCGGTCGGCGAGCCGGACGAGTTCGCCCTTCGGGACCGCCGCAAGCTCTCGGACGACGGTGTCTTCATCGTGGTGGCGACGATCTCGTCGGATGACGGTTCCCAGGTCGCCGACCCGGAGGTGATCTTCCGCGGCGTCCCCTTCGCCGAGGAGGCCGACGGCCTGCGCGACGAGCTGCGAGACGTCGTCCAGGAGACGCTCAACGGGGCGGCCGAGGAGGAGGTCCGCGAGGTCTCCCTGCTCCAGCAGGACCTGCACGACGACATTGCGGAGTTCGTCTACGAGAAGCTCCGCCGCCGCCCGCTCGTGCTGCCGGTCGTCGTCGAGGTCTGATGATGGCCGAGATGGCGGGCCGCGCTCCGGCCACCGCCGACGAGGAGATCATCTACGCCGACAACGCGAGCGTTCTCTCGGAGCGCTCCGAGGAGGAGCGCCTCGCCCGGATCGAGCGCGAGCTGGTCTTCGGCTTCAACGAGCTGGGGAAGATCGGCCCCGCGATCTGCGTCTTCGGCTCGGCCCGCGTCCCATCGGACTCAGCGGAGTACGAGCGCGCGCGCCTGGTCGGCCAGGCGATCGGCGAGTGGGGCTTCGCCGTGATCACCGGCGGCGGGCCGGGAGCGATGGAGGCCGCCAACCTCGGCGCCCAGGAGGCCGGCGCCCTCTCGGTGGGCCTCAACATCCAGCTGCCGCACGAGCAGGCGCTCAACCCCTACGTCGACCTGGGCATCGAGTTCCACTACTTCTTCACTCGGAAGCTGATGTTCGTCCGCTACTCGGAGGCCTTCGTCGTCTTTCCCGGCGGCTTCGGGACCTTCGACGAGCTCTTCGAGGCCCTGACGCTGATCCAAACCGGCAAGGCGATCGACCACCCGGTGATCCTGGAGGGCTCGGAGTTCTGGTCGGGCCTGCTCGACTGGATCCGCTCGCATCCCCTGGCGGAGGGGATGCTGAGCCGGGAGGACCTCGCTCAGGCCGAGGTGGCGGACGGGGTGGAGGACGTGATGTCCCGGCTCTGCTCCGGGATCTCCGCCGCCGGGTAGCGGTCCCGGACCTCGTCGACGAACTTCGCGAGGCGGTCAGCGAGCGCCGGATCGTGGATCTCCAGCACGGACTCGGCGTTCTGCTCTCCGGACCGCGAGAGGTTGAATGAGCCGACGAAGGCCACGTCGTCGGCGATCGTGACCTTCGCGTGCATGAAGTCGTGGACGTCGAGCTCCGGGGTCCAGGGCGTGGAGGGCTTGGCGGAGAACGGCAGCTTGCCGAGGATCGCGGAGAGCAGAGGGATCTTCCAGGCCGTGTGACCGTTCGTCGCCCATTGGTGGAACACGGTGGTGGTCTGGGGGCCGTCGACGACCCCGGCGATGTCCCGCCCGCCCTTGTCCGCGAGCTCCGCCAGCGTCGCGAGGATCGGCCCGGAGGTGATCACCGGTGAGGCGATCCGGACCCGGCGCCGGGCCGACCCGATCGCAGTGGCGATCCGCTGCGAGAGGTCCTCGCCGTGGCCCGGAGTGAACCAGGCGGTCACCCGCACGCCGTCGACGTCGACGGGCTCCGGCTTGACCTTGCCGCTCCGCCCGACGTCGAGATGTGACCAGAGCTCCTCGAAGTCCTCCCGGAAGCGAGATGCGATCCGCGCATCGGAGACGATCGCGATCACGTTCTCCTGGCGCGTCCAGGAGTCGACTGTCCAGTTCGCCGAGCCGGTCCAGACGGCCTCGCCGTCGCGGACCGCGTACTTGTGATGCATCAGGTCGGGAACGCCGGGGACCGGCCGGGCGTCGATCGGCAGCTCGGCCAGGATCTCGGGACGGGTGCGGGGAGGAGGGTGGAGCTCCGACGGCCTCTCCGTGTCGACGTTGTAGAGCAGCCGGGTGGCGACGCCACGTCCCTCGGCCTCCCGGAGCTGATCGGCGACCATCGAGCCGGTCGGGTCCGGCAGGCGCACGTCGTAGAGCGCAAGCTCGAGCGTGGAGGAGGCCGGGCTCAGAAAGCCGGCCAGGCGGTGGGCGATCCCCTCGGCGCTCTGGCCGCCGTCCGTAAGCGTGATGACCTCGATTGCGCTCATGGGGCGGCCACGATGGCAAAGAAATGCCCCCGGCGGTCGAGGGAGGGGCGACCACCGGGGGCGACGCTTTGGCCAATTGTCTTGACCTCAGCGGGTCTCGCCGTGGTGTGTGGGGTTTCGCACCGCCGGCGAGGTGTCTCGTCCAAGGCGGAATCTATGACGCGTTCTTGAACGTTTGCTAAAGCTCGCGAGGGCGATTCGAGGGCGCCGCTTCGGCCTCGTCCGGGGCCGGCTCCGGGGAGCTTTCGATCGGGAGCCGGACCGAGAACCGCGCTCCTCCGTAGGTGCTGGTCCCGGCATCGACCGAACCGCCGTGTGACCGCGCGACCGCGCGAACGATCGCGAGGCCGAGACCGCTGCCGCCACCGCTGACGGTGTCGGACGGCCCCTCGCCGCGGACGAAGCGGTCGAAGACCTGCTCCTCGATCCCAGCCGGGATGCCGGGCCCGTCGTCGAGCACCTCGAGCAGTGCCTCGTCGCCGTCACGGCGAGCGGTGAGCTCGACCGTGGTCCTGTCCGGCGTATGGCGGACCGCGTTCTCGAGCAGGTTGCGGACCATCCTGTGGAGCTCGTCCGGATTGCCGTTCATCGACAGGGGGCCCTCGAGGTGACTCTCCAGGTGGCGCTCGCCGGCCAGCGGCTCGACCTCCTCGAGCGCTCCGGCGGCGATCTGGGCCAGATCCAGCTCCGTGCGGGCCGCCCGCCGCCCGGCGTCGGCGCGTGCGAGCAGGAGGAGGTCGGAGACCAGGCCCGACATCCTCTTGGTCGAGGAGAGGGCGGAATCGACCGCCGTGCGGTCGTCATCGGAGCCCGGCCCCTCGACCTGCAGCAGCTCGAGGTTCGCCTGGATGCTGGTCAGCGGCGTGCGCAGCTCATGCGAGGCGTCGGCCACGAACTCGCGCTGGCGCTCCAGAGCCTGTTCCCGCTCCGAGCGTGCGTCGTCGAGGGCCTGGAGCATGCCGTCCATCGTCCGGGCGAGCTCACCGACCTCGTCGTCGGCAGCGGGCGCGGGGATCCGCTTCGACGGGTCGCGTGTGCTGGTGATCTGGCGGGCGAGACCGGTGAGGGACTTGATCGGCCGCATCGCGCGGTCGGCCACCGCGAGGCCCGCGAGCATGGCCAGCAGGGTGCCGCCGAGGACGCCGGCACCGAGGAAGAACCAGAGGCGGGCGACGGTGTCGTTGACGCCGTCGTGGGGGCGCGCGTACTGGACGTAGGCGGGCAGCGAGTCCGGGGCGGTGACCGGCTCGGTCGCGACGCTCAGGCCCCCGACGGTGTGGACGCCGACGGTCGGCGGCCCGAGGTCGACGTTGCGGCTGGTCCCGACGAGCGGCTGTCCTGCCTGGTCGAGGATCTTGATGACGGCGTCCTCGGGGAGAGCGAA
Source organism: Solirubrobacterales bacterium (assembly GCA_036557385.1). Classification (GTDB taxonomy): domain Bacteria; phylum Actinomycetota; class Thermoleophilia; order Solirubrobacterales; family 70-9; genus DASUPK01. The sequence goes on from DATBHQ010000132.1 coordinate 10,784, forward strand.
GGCGCGCAGTTCCGGGCTGTGGCAGACCAGCACGCCGGAGATCTGATCGCTGCAGACCCGGGTCTCCGCCGCAAGCGAGCTGCCGGCGCTCTGCAGCTCGTCGCGGAAGTCGCCGCGGATACGGTTGCCGACGATCTGGCCGAGGACGAGCGCGAAGATGACCAGGATCAGGAGCGTCAGGCCGGCGGTGGTGAGGGCGATTCGCCAGCGGACGGGGATGCGCTCGAAGAGGGGGAGGCGCCTAGGGTTGGCCCACTTCACGTCGCTGCCTTGAGGACGTAGCCGGCGCCTCGCTTCGTGTGAAGCAGGCGCGGCTCGCCGCCCGACTCGAGCTTGCGCCGCAGGTTGGAGATGAACACGTCGATCGTGTTCGTCTGCTCGAACGGGTCGTAGCCCCAGACGTCCTCGAGCAGGCGCTCGCGCGAGACGACCAGCTTCTGGTTGCGCGCCAGGTACTCGAGCAGCTCGAACTCGCGGTTGGTCAGCTCGATCTCGCGGTCGCCGCGCTTCACCTCGCGGGTGTCCGGGTTGACCATCAGGTCGCCGACGACGATCGAGGCGCTGCCCCGCGGCGGCCGGCGCCGCAGGAGCGCCCGGATCCGGGCGAGGAGCTCGGTTCGCTCGAAGGGCTTCGGCAGGTAGTCGTCCGCGCCTATGTCGAGACCCTGGACGCGGTCCTCGGTCTCGGTGCGGGCGGTCAGCATCAGGATCGGCACGTCGCTGTCGGCGCGGATCCGCCTGCAGACCTCCATCCCGTCGAGGCGGGGCAGGCCGAGGTCGAGCACGATCAGGTCGGGGCTGAACTGCTCGGCGGCCGTCAGGGCCTCGGCCCCGTCGCCGGCGCTCCGGACCTCGTGGCCCTCCGCGCGCAGCGAACGCCGCAGGACGTCCGCGATCGCCTCATCGTCCTCGACCACGAGCACGCGAGCAGTGGCTGTCGCCTGTTCCATCACCGTCTTTAGGGTAGAGGCGAAATCGCGCTGCCCAAGCTGCGTTGAGGAAGCTTTTAGGCCGCCGTTCCGTGCCCGGCAGGGGAGGAAGGCCAGGCGTCGAATGCTTGGGCGAATGCTTGCAGACCGGATTTTCGGGGCACCGGAGCGGCGTGATCCGCCCCGGCGCAAGAAGCAGCCTGCGCGCGGGCGAAAGCGGAAGCCTGCCGCGCGCGGCCGCGCGCGCGGCAAGGGGCGCGCCTCGCCCGAGGTAATGCAGCGCCGCCTGGACCTCGCCGGGCTGAGCTGCATCGGGCTGGCGGTCTATCTCGGCTACGTCATCTACCTGGACTGGAACGGCGGCGCGGTCGGGAACGGCTCCGAGACCGCGCTCTCCTATGCGGTCGGCGGGGGCGCCGTCGTCGTTCCCGTTGCCCTCGGCCTGGCCGGCATCGGGCTGATCCTGCGGCCCTTCCTGCCCTCGCCTCGCTCCGTCGCGGTCGGGGTGGTGGCGATCGCCTGCGGGCTGCTGCTCGCGCTCGCGGCGCAGACGGCCGGGCTGGGACCGGACGGGGTGCGCAAGGGGCTCTTCGACCCTGCCTTCTTCCCGCATCACGGCGGCGGGATCGGCGAGACGCTCTACTGGGCCACGACCACGCTCTTCCAGCGCCTCGGCGCCCAGATCATCGCCGTGCTGCTGGTCGTCTCCGGGATTCTGCTGCTCACCGGCCGCTCGGTATCGGACCTGGTCCGGGCGGCTCGCCGGGGCGCGGACCGGGCCAAGCGGGGGACCGTCGGCTTCGCGACCGCGGTGAAGGAGAGCCGGGTCCGCACCGACCCCGACCTGATCGACACGAACCCCGGCGACACGGACCCGATCTTCGGCCCGCCCGAGCCCATCGAGGGCGGCGGCCAGGACTACCAGGTGCTCGTGGGCGGAGACGAGCAGGAGACCGAGAAGGTCGCGAACTTCGACGAGGCGGTCCGGGTCGCGGACGAGCCGGACACCAGCGAGCTCAGCGATCTCGAAGGCAACGAAAACGAGACGATCAGGGTTGCCAAGCCAGACGCGCCCGCGCCGCATATCCCCGTTGATGCGAGGGCGCGCGACAGCGCGACCCGTGATGTGGGGGAGGAGATGGGCGTGGATGGCGAAGCCGGGTCGCAGGAACACCAGGAAGTCGACCTCACCCCGATGGGGGAGAAGCGAGGAGGGGTCACCGAGTCCGAGGAGATCGACTACGAGACGCCCAAGGCCGACGCGGTGCTCGAGCGCGGCGCTCCCGACAAGGGGCCGGACAAGAGGGATCACGAGGAGGTCGCGCGCACGCTGCTCGAGGCGCTCGGGCACTTCGGCGTCGAGGCGCGGATCGTCGGCACGGTCACCGGCCCGCACGTGAGCCGCTACGAGCTCAAGCTCGCGCCGGGGACCAAGGTCTCGAAGATCACCCAGCTGAAGGACGACCTGGCCTACGCCCTGGCCTCCACCGACATCCGCATCCTGGCGCCTATCCCCGGGAAGCAGGCCGTGGGGGTGGAGGTCCCGAACCAGCGTCGCCGCCTCGTCCGCCTCGGCGACATCTACGGCGGCAGGCCGCAGGGCGGCTCGCCGCTGGTCGCCTGGCT
>DATBHQ010000133.1:0-3128 GCA_036557385.1 Solirubrobacterales bacterium
ACGTCGAAGTCGAACATCTCGAAGCCGGGGGCGTTGTAGCGGGCGGCCAGCCACTTCGAGGCGATGGCCATGCCGATGCTGGTCGCGATCCCCTGTCCCAGCGGCCCGGTTGTGGTCTCGACGCCAGAGGTCCAGCGGTACTCCGGGTGCCCGGGGCACTTCGAGTCCAGCTGGCGGAAGCGCTTGATGTCATCGAGGCTGACCGAGGGCTCACCGACCACCTCATAGTCGGGGTCGACCGCGCGCACGCCGGTCAGGTGGAGCAGCGAGTAGAGCAGCATCGAGGCGTGCCCGTTGGAGAGGACGAAGCGGTCCCGGTTCGGCCAGATCGGCTGCTTGGGGTCGAAGCGCAGGAAGCGCTGCCAGAGCACGTAGGCGACCGGGGCCAGCGCCATGGGGGTGCCGGGATGCCCCGAGTTCGCCTTCTGGATCGCATCGATCGAGAGCGTGCGGATCGTGTTGATGCAGAGCTCGTCGATGTCCGTGCGGCGCTCGGCTGCGACTGCCATCCCCCCGATCCTACGACTAAGGTCCGGTCGGTGACTGGGGCCGATCTCGACTCGGAGAAGAAGCTCGCCGCCGAGGCGGCCGCCGAGCTGGTCGAGGACGGGATGAGTGTCGGGCTGGGCACCGGCTCGACGGTCGCCCACCTGCTGCCCGCGATCGCGGCCCGTCAGCTCACTGACATCCGCTGCGTCGCCACCTCAGTGGCCACCGAGGGGCAGGCGAGGGAGCTGGGCATTCCGGTCGAGCCCTTCGACCAGCTCGATCAGCTCGACATCGCGATCGACGGCGCGGACCAGGTCGCGCCCGACCACTGGCTGGTCAAGGGCGGCGGCGGCGCCCATACCCGCGAGAAGATCGTCGCGGCGAGCGCTGAGCGCTTCATCGTGATCGCGGACTCGTCGAAGACGGTGGACCGGATCAAGTCCCCGATCCCTCTCGAGCTGAACCGGTTCGGGCTCGCCTCGACGCTCGAGCGGATCGGCAGGGGCCTCGGCGAGGTGGGGGTGCGCCCCGATTGCCCCCCGAGCCCCGACGACGGCGTGATTGCGGACTACGCGGGCCCCGTGCACCAACCGGGCGAGCTCGCCGCCCGCCTGGCGCTGACGCCGGGGGTCGTCGATCACGGCCTCTTCCCCGCCGGGATGGTGAGCGCCGTCCTGATCGGGCGGGGCGACGCCGTCGAGCGTGCCTGAGCCGCTCGAGAAGCTGAAGACGCTCTACGAGGAGTGGGCGCGGGGCGACTACTCCCGCAGCGACATCTTCGACCCGGCGATGAGGATGGAGACGTTCGGGATGGGTGAGCCCCTGCGCGCCGACAGCTACGAGGGCTTCGTGGACGCGATGCGCGGCTGGCTGAGCGCCTGGGAGCGCCCGATCACCATCGAGGCCGAGGAGTTCATCGTGTCCGGGGACCGCGTGCTCGCGCTGATCACCTGGATCGGCAGGGGCAAGGGCAGCGGGGCGCAGGTCGAGAGCCCCGGGGCCCACCTCTGGAGCTTCCGCGACGGGCTCGTCGTCCACTACGGGGTCTATCGGGACCGCGATGAAGCCCGCGCGGCGCTGGCCCACAGCTCGGCTGAGCCCGGTTAGGCTCGATCCACTCAGATGGAGGAGAAGGACGCGGTCATCGTCGGCGCGCGCTGCGCCGGCTCCACCCTCGCGATAGAGCTCGCCGAGCGAGGCTGGGACGTCCTGGTCGTCGACCGCGACACCTTCCCGAGCGAGACCGTCTCGACCCACTTCCTCTACCCGAACACCGTCGCGCGCCTCGAGCAGCTCGGGGTCCTCGACAGGCTCCGCTCCACGCACGACATCCCGCTCGTGGCGCTCCGGATCGTCGGGCTGGGTCACGAGATCGCCGGCACCTTCACGCCCGTGGGCGGCTTCGACCGGTGCATCGGCCCGCGCCGCTCCGTGCTCGACCAGGCGATCGTCGACACCGCGCTCGCCGCCGGCGCGGAGGCACGCCTGGGCGAGCGGGTCGTCGACCTGATCGGCGCGGGCACCGAGGAGAACCCGGTCTCGGGCGTCGTGCTGGAGAACGGCGACCGGGTGCGCGCGAAGTGGGTCTTCGGGGCCGACGGGCGAGGCTCGACGGTCGCGGGGAAGCTCGGCCTCGAGAAGGAGCGCCCGCAGCGGGGTGAGCTGGCGTTCCTGTTCGGCTACTGGAAGGACATTCCCGACAACGGCTACATGACCCTCTACGCCGGAGAGGACGCCGTCGGCAACCGATGGGCGATCGAGGACGGCCTGCACATCCTGATCGCGGGCGGCGACGCGGAATTCACGAAGGGGACGACGGAGGATCGACGCCGCAACTACCTCGAGCAGCTTCGGCGCATGCCCGAGCTGATCGAACCGGAGACCCTGGAACGGGCCGAGCTGGTCACCGAGCTCACCGTCGCGCCCGAGTCGCTGATGCGCGGCTTCTTCCGCATCCCGGCGGGACCGGGCTGGGCCCTTCTCGGCGACGCCGCCCACTTCAAGCATCCCGCCACCGCGCAGGGAATCAGCGACGCCGTCGAGCAGGCGGTCTACGTCGCCGAGCAGCTATCCGGCGCCAGTCCGAGCCTCGACGACTACGAGGCCTGGCGAGACGCCCGGGCGGTCGAGCATTACGACTGGTCGTTCACCTGGGGGCGCTTCCCGGATCCCGCGCTCGCGGGGCCGCTCTTCCGCGGCTGGTCGTCGGATGCGGACGCCGGCCAGGACCTGCGCGACACCTTCAGCCGGCACGTCGAGCCCTCGAAGCTGATGACGCCCGAGCGCATGGCGCGCTGGTTCTCCGACGCTCCGGCGCCTACCTAGGCGAGCTGCTCCGCCGTCCGGGCGGCGGTGGCGTCCGCCCACGGGCTCGTCGTGGCAGCGCCGACGAGAAAGACCACCGCGCCGAGGCACCCCAGCAGCCACCAGGCCGGATGCGTTGCCTCGGCGAAGCCCGGCCCGAGAGCGGCCGTGGCCGTGCCACCCGCGATCGCCCCGCAGACGGCGACGCCGAGCGTCACGCCGACGAGGCGGCTCGTGGAGGCCACCGCCGAGGCGACGCCGGCCTGTGCGGCCGGCATGCCGCTCACGGCGGCGTTCGTGATCGGCGGATTCACCATCGCCAGCCCCACCCCGAG
>DATBHQ010000134.1:0-48960 GCA_036557385.1 Solirubrobacterales bacterium
CGTGCGCAACTTCACGGAGAAGGCCGGGAAGGACGGGATCCCGAACGGCGCCCGGGTCATCTCGATCGGCCCGGTGACCAGCGAGGCGATCAGGGAGGCCGGCCTGACCGTGGACGTGGAGGCCGAGCGGCACGACATCGCCGGGCTGGTCGAGGCCCTGCTCGTCGCGGCGTCCTCGGGATCCTGACGAGCTCCGCAGGGCCTGCTTACATCTCCTCACCATGGGGAGGGCTCGACCCGTCGTCTTGCTGGGCGCCGTAGCGGCAACCGCCGGGTTCGCTTCGAACGCGGCCGCGTTGACGCCACCGCCGCCGGATCTCGGCTGCGTCTACTCGGGGCCGCCCGAGAACCGGGTCACCTTCACGATCGGCACCGGCGAGGAGACGGTCCTCGTGCGGCGGGAGGGGAACGAGATCAAGCTGCTCTCCGAGCACGACCAGGGGACCGTGAAGCGGAAGGGAAGGCGCAAGCGGACCGTCTGGCGGCGCGTGTTCACGGCGGCTCAATGCAACGCGACCCCGACCGTCCAGAACACCGACGCGATCCGGATTCGGATCGAGGCGGAGGAGATCGTCGATCTCGACGTCTCCCTGGAGGGAGGGCCGCTGGCACCCGGCGCGACGCCCGAGGGCGATGGGACGCCGGAGATCGAGACGGAGGTCCAGCAGCTCACGGACTACGGACACACGGTCCGGCTCGTCGGGACCCAGGGCACGGACTGGTTCCGCTTCGGTGCGACCGGAGGCACCCCCTTCACGCCGGCCGTCAACCTGAACGCCCAGGACGAGGGGCCATCTCCCGATGCCGACGTGACGGTGCTCCCGCTCCCCCGAGGGGGGTCGGGGGGATTCAGCCTTCCCGGGCTCGTCCTCGCGCCGGCCGGAGGAGATGACCGCGTGACGACGGCGGGAGGCCCGGAGTTCGGTGCGCCGTCGCCCTTCGCGCCGTTGATCAGCGGCGGTCCCGGCAACGACGTCCTCTCGACGGTGGGCTCGGGGTGGAGCATCACCAAGGGCGGGGGCGGAAACGACCTGATCGAGGCAGGCTCGGGCCACAATCTCCTGCTCGGCGGAGCCGGCGGCGACACCATCATCGGCGGACCGAACCGGGACAGCGTCGAGCCGGGAAAGGGACGCGACAAGGCGATCCTCGGCGATGGCTTCGACCTGGTCGCGGCGCTCGACCACAGGCGCGACCGGATCAACTGCGGCCCACACGTCGATCTCGTGGCGAAGGACCGCAAGGACCGGACCCCCGGCTGCGAGCGGCGGATCTTCCGCCCCTTTCACCTGAAGATCTTCACGGACTAGGCCGCCGCGGGCCCGGGCGAAGCTGGTTTGATTCGCCGGTGGCGCAGCCGCGGCCGATCACCTTTCTCTCCGACTACGGCTATGAGGACGAGTTCGCCGGCGTCTGCCGTGCGGTGATCTCGCAGATCGCTCCGGGCGCGCCGCTGATCGACCTCAGCCACGGGATCGCGCGCCAGGACGTGCGCCAGGGCGCGATCGTGCTAGCCAACGCCCTCCCGTCCTGCCCGCCGGGCGTCCACCTGGCCGTCGTGGACCCAGGGGTGGGCTCCGCTCGGCGCGCGGTCGCGGTCGCCGCAGCGGAGGGGCGCTTCCTGGTCGGGCCCGACAACGGGCTGCTCTCGCGCGCCCTCGACCGGCTCGGCGGGGGGCTCGACGCGGTCGAGCTCTCCCGCTCGCCCTTCCGGTTGGAGCCGGTCTCGGCGACCTTCCACGGCCGCGACCTCTTCGCTCCCGTCGCTGCCCACCTCGCCCTCGGCGCCCGGCTGGAGGAGGCCGGCGAGCCGATCGACCCGGCCTCGCTGATGGCTCTCGAGCTTCCCACCCCACGGGTCGGACCCGACGAGATCGTCGCCCACGCGATCCACGTGGACGGCTATGGGAACGTCACGCTCAACCTCGACTCCTCGCTGATCGCCGACGGCCCCTTGAGCCCCGGGGAGGCGCTCGAGGTCCGCGCTCCGGACGGCCGTTTCGAGGGAGCCTGGGCGCGGACCTTCGCCGACCTCGACGACGGCGAGGTGCTCCTCTTCGAGGACTCCTCGGGAGCGCTCGCCCTCGCGGTCAGCGGCGGCAGCGCGGCCGGGCTGATGAACCTCGCGCCCGACAGCGAGGTCACGCTGCGGCAGTTATGAGAGGGTGCCCCGGAAGCGGAGCTGAGGAGCAACCCGATTGATGGTCGCCTTCGGCCGGCCGTACCGGCATTTCCGCCGCACGGACTCGACCAACGAACGCGCCAAGGAGCTCGCGATGGCGGGAGCGCCGGGCGGGCTGGTCGTCACCGCGGAGGAGCAGACCGCGGGGCGGGGACGGCGCGGGAACGATTGGTTCGCTCCCCCCGGGTCCTGCCTGCTCTACTCGGCGCTGCTGCGGCCCTTCGCCGCCAGCCGCGCGCCGCTGCTCCCACTCGCCGTGCCGGTCGCGGTCTGCGAGGCGGCCGAGGCGGTCGCCCCCGTCCGCTGCCGGCTCAAGTGGCCGAACGACGTCTGGATCGACGAGCGGAAGGTCGCGGGCGTCCTGGTCGAGGCGCGCCCGGACGAGGGGTGGGCCGTGATCGGGGTGGGTCTGAACGTCGCTATCCCGACCGAGGCCTTTCCGCCCGAGCTTCGCGAGACCGCGACCTCGCTGCTGCCCACCGAGGCGGAGGACGGAGTGCCTCCGGGGGGCGCGCCCAGCGTCCGGCGGGCTCGCGATCAGCTCAGCGACGCGCTCGGCCGCTGGGCCGCCGCGAGCGACGAGGAGGTCCTCGCCGCGTTCCGGGCGCGCGATGCGCTCTGCGGGCGGCACGTCTCATGGGATGGCGGCGATGGCACCGCCACGGAGATCGACGAGCGCGGGCACCTGGTCGTCGCAGACTCCGGCGGCGAGCGAATCACCCTCGGCGCCGGCGAGGTTCACCTCGCGATCTAGCTCGCCTCCATCGGGTCCTCGCCGGGACGGGTGCCCCGCTCAGCGCCCTGCGTCGGGTCCTCGCCCGGACCATCGCTTCCCTGGGTCGGGTCGGCGTCCGCCTGCTTCCGTCCCTGGGTGGGATCCTGAGAGGGCTCGTCAACGGCCGCCTCGCCGCGGGTGGGGTCCTTCTCGTCAGCCTCTGATCCACGGGTGGGATCGTCTTCAGGCCTGTTCGCCTGGTCGCTCATCGCGTCACCTCCTTTGGTATCTGCCTTGGAGGTACCCGTCCGCGCCGTGCCGGAGACCGGCCGGGTCACCCGGCTTACGCCGGTCCGGGCTCGCTAGGGCTCGTCGGCCGCGTCCGCGGCCTCGACCTCATCGGGCTCGCTGGGCTCGGGACGCGAGCCGTTCTCGCTCTCGCTCGCCTCGAGCTGATCGAGCTCGCGATCCTCGGCGCTGCCGTTGGCGCCCGCGGCCCGCCCGTTCTTCTCGGCCGCCCCGTTCTCCTGGGAGGCGCCCTTGCGCTTGCGTCGCCTTCGGCGGCCGCCGGCCTTGGGGAAGTTGCGAAGCAGCTCGCGGGCGACCGCGGAGGGCTTGCGGGCGGCGCGCATCCGGGCCCCGCGGAGGACCTCCTCGCCCTCGGGAGTGTGCGCGATCCCGGCGGCGAGCAGCGCCGCCGCCAAGCGGCGGTCCTGATTGCGAGCCGCGTGTACGAGGCGGCGGGCGTTTCGCCCGTGCGCCCGGCCGGATGAGTTGACGAGAAGGCCGAGCAGCCGCTTGGTCTCCGGCCAGCGCTGCACGGCGTACTCCTCGTGCAGGTCGCGTGTGTAGTCGGCGAGGCGCCAGACCCAGGCCTGGGCCTGGTCGCGGCGGCCGATCCGGCGCTCGGCCAGGGCCTCCAGCATCACCTTCGTGCCGGCGCGCCGGTCGTCCCGGGACCAGGTGCCGATCGTGTCGATCGCGTCGTCCAGGGCCTCCGGATCGCGGAGGGTGGCGATCTCCGAGAGCGCCTTGAGGCGCAGCTGCTGGTTGCGGTTCCGCTGCACGCAGGTGAGCAGGAAGCGGCGGCGGAGCTCCCTGTTCTGGTCGTGTTGGAGCATCGCCTTGGCGCGGCGCCAGCCGGAGGGGTTGACGCGGGCACCGGCGAGGGCGGCCCAGACGTGCTGCTCGGAGTGGTTCAGGTTCTCGACCGCGATCCGCCAGAGCTCTCGCTCGAGCACGCGCAGGCGGCGGTTCGGGTCGTCGGAGACCGGCACGACGCGCTTCTCGACCCGCACCCGGCGCCCCCGGCCGCGGCGCACTGGGCCGACCACGATCGCGCCGCCTCGATAGACGTCGCGGTCGAGCAGGCTGTGCAGGGTGACGATCGTCTCGTCGTGGGTCGTGGCCGGGTGGACGAAGTCGATCACCAGGCCGGCCTCCTTGCCCGGGTTGCGCCGGGTGACGCGGCCGACCCGCTGCTGGTAGACCCGCCGGGATGCGGTCGGGGCGAGATGCATGCAGATCGTCGCCCTTGGCGAGTTCCAGCCCTCGGCGAGCAGCATCGCGTTGCACAGCACATCGACGTCACCTCGCTCGAACCCGGCCAGGATCTCCGCCAGCTCCCGCTTCGGGGTCTCGCCCGAGACGGCGCGCGCGTTGATCCCGACCTCCTGGAAGGCCTTGGCGACGTTGTTCGCGTGCTTCACCCCGGCGGTGTAGACGACGCCCGGGACGCGGCGGAAGCGGGAGCGGTAGAGGTCGGCGATCGCCACGTTGAACGGCGTCTGATCGAGGAGCTTGGCCAGCTCCTCCTGGTCGAAGTCCTGGTCGACCTCGCCCTTGCGCAGGGGGACCTTGGCGATCGTCCGCACGCCCGGCCCGGGCGGGATGCGCACGCAGCGGAGCGGCGCGATCACACCGCGGCGGGCCGCCTGGGCGAGGTCGAAGCGGGAGGTCTGGGTGGGAAAGAGGTCGGTGACGTGGCGTGCGATCAGCGCGCCGGTGGCGGTCATCCCGATGAAGACGGGTCCCGGCCAGGCCCGGATGCAGGCGCTGGTCTTCTCGCCGAGCGCGGTGTGGGCCTCGTCGCAGATCACGATCGAGTACGCGTCCGAGATGCGGCCGGCGTTGCGCACGAACCACTGATAGGTCTCCACCGTCACGGGGCCGTAGGGGTGGTCGGCGCCGTCGAGCAATGGGGGCGAGAGGCGGTCGGCGTAGCCCCGATCGGAGATCTCGCCGATGAACTGGTCGACCAGGTTGCGGCGGTGGGTGAGGATCAGGATGCCGCCGGTGCGCGAAGCCTCGATGAAGCCGACCGCCGCGACCGTCTTGCCGGAGCCGGTGGCGTGCTCGAACCAGAAGCGCCGGTCGGCACCAGGGTCATCGATCGCCTCCTCGACGACGTCCTCGTCCTCCTCCTCGGTCCAATCCTCGGCCTCCTCGGCCTCGGTCGCCTCCTCCTCTTCCTCCTCCTCATCCTCCTCGGGCGCGGCGCCAGCCGCATCGATCTCCGAGCCGTTTTCCTCCGGCTCCTCCTCCGCGGTGGTGCTCCCCGCCGCGCGCCCGTTGCCGTTGCCGGTCCACGGGTGGCCGTTGATTCGCTCCTGCACATCCGCGATCAGCGCCGCGAGGGTGCCGGAGAGCGCGTCAACCTGGTGGGCCGAGAGCTCGGCGCCATCGGCGAGGTGCGGCTCCTCCTCGGAGAGCAGGCGCTCCAGGCCGAGCATGAGGGAGAAGTCCCGGCGCCACTCGATCGAGGGAGCCTCGTGCCCCTCGTCGATCTCGGCGAGCGCGGCGTCGAGCGCTCTGCGGCGGGGAGTCCCCGGGGCGAGGTCCTTGGGCTTCTCTCCCTCGAGCAGGAACGGCTCTCGGGCGAACTCCCGGGCTCGCTCGATGTCGGCGCTCGTAGGCGCCTTCGCCGCACTGGCGGCTGCCTTGGTGTCTTCAGCCATCCGAGGCTCTCTGATCTGCCGCTCCTCGCCAATCGGGGATGGGCGAGGCGCATTTGGCCTGATCACGGGGAAGACCCGAGATACGGTCTTTCCCGCTCCGGGCACTCCCTGGGTCCAGGAACTAGATGGACCGGTAGGAATTAAAGCACTCTTGATCACCGACTCGTATTCCTTGGACGTGAGATCCGACTCCCGCCCCAGACGGCCAGGCGTGCTGCTGCTCCTGCTCGCCGCGCTCGCCGCGCTCGCGATCGCGGGCTGCGGCGGCTCGGGCAACGGAAATCCCGACTCCCGATTGACCGCCGAGCAGGCGAAGGCCCCGATCGCCGGCGCGCCGCCGCAGCTCGCGGCGATCCGCGCGCAGGCCGGGCAGCTGCTGGAGGGCGGCAGCGACGCCTTCGACGCCCGGCTCACCCAGCTGCGCGGGACGCCGGTCGTCGTCAACAAGTGGGCCTCCTGGTGCGGCCCCTGCCGGCTGGAGTTTCCCTGGTTCCAGACCCTCGCCGAGAAGCGCGGCGGGCAGATCGCCTTCTTGGGTGTCAACGCGAACGACTCGGACGGCTCCGCCAAGACCTTCCTCTCCGAGCTCCCCCTGCCCTATCCCTCCTACACCGACCCGGATCTGAAGATCGCGCAGGATCTCGGTGGGCCACCGCAGGCGTTTCCGACGACCACCTACTACGACCGCTCGGGCAAGCAGGTCTTCACCCACCCAGGCGTCTATCAGGACGAGCACGCCCTGACCGCCGACGTGAACCGATACGCAGGCGGATAATGGGGACATGACCGGCCTCGCCATCGCCCTTCTGGCCCTGGCGCTGCTGCTCTTCATCGCCGAGGCCCACGCGCCGACCACGGTGGCCGGGCTACTCGGCGTCGCGGCGCTGGTCGGAGCCGGCTTCGCCTGGCGGGACGCCGGGCACGACGTGCCGGTGGCGGCGATCATCGTCGGCGGCGTGATCCTCGCCGCCTTCGTCGTCTTCGCCTCACGCAAGGCGATCGCGGCGCACCGCGACGAGCCCGTCCGAACCGGCTCCGAGGAGCTGGTCGGAGCCGTGGCCGAGGTGCGGGCGCCGCTCGATCCCGAGGGTCAGGTCTTCATCCAGGGCGCGCTCTGGAGGGCGCGCGCCAGGGGCCCTGCCGGGATCGGGCCAGGCACTAGAGTCCGCGTCAAGGCGGTGGATGGCCTGACCCTGGAGGTCGAGCCGGTCGCCGACCAAGATCCGGCAACAGTCGAGAAAGGGGCCTGACCCATGGCGGTAGCGATCGGCGTAATCGTTGTCATCGCGTTCTTCGTCCTGATCTTCCTCGGCTCCTCGATCCGGGTCCTGAGGGAGTACGAGCGAGGCGTGATCTTCCGCCTCGGCCGCCTGATCGCGCAGAAGGGCCCCGGGCTGATCCTGCTGGTGCCGGTGATCGACCGCATGGTCAGGGTGGATCTCCGAACCGTGACGCTCAACATCCCGCCGCAGGAGGTGATCACCCGCGACAACGTCCCGGCCCGGGTGAACGCGGTCGCCTACTTCCGGGTGATCGACCCGAACAACGCGATCGTCGAGGTCGAGAACTTCCTGCTCGCCACCTCGCAGATCGCCCAGACCACCCTGCGCTCGGTGCTCGGCAAGGCCGACCTCGACCAGCTGCTCGCCGAGCGGGAGCGGCTCAACGAGGACCTGCAGAAGATCATCGACGAGCAGACCGAGCCGTGGGGGGTGAAGGTCAGCACCGTCGAGATCAAGGACGTAGAGATCCCCGAGCAGATGCAGCGGGCGATGGCGCGCCAGGCAGAGGCCGAGCGGGAGCGCCGCGCGAAGATCATCAACGCGGAGGGTGAGTTCCAGGCCGCCGAGAAGCTCGCCGACGCCGCCGACATCATCTCCAAGAACCCGGCGACGCTCCAGCTGCGCTACCTGCAGACCCTGCTTGAGATGGGCGTCAACCAGAACACCACGATCGTCTTCCCGCTGCCGATCGAGTTCATCGACGCCTTCCAGCACCTCACCAAGAAGTTGGACAGCTGAGCGCAGACTGCCGCCTCACCGTCACGGTGCGCCCGGCCCGTGACGACACGGAAGTCGCAGCCGCGATGGACCTTCGCGTCAAGGTCTTTATCGACGAGCAGGGTGTCGACCCCGCCGAGGAAAGGGACGAGCTCGATGCGGTCTCCCTCCAGCTCGTCGGGCTGGACGAGAGCGGTGTGATCGCGACCTGCCGCCTGCGGGAGCTGGGCGCTGCCGAGTGGAAGCTGGAGAGGATGGCGGTCGAGCGCCGCCTGCGCGGGAACGGCGTCGGCGGGCAGCTGCTGGCGGGGGCGGAGCGCGAGGCGCGCGAGCGGGGCGCCCGCGCGATGGTCCTGCACGCCCAGCGGCGGGCCGAGAGCTTCTACGCCGCCCACGGCTACGCCCGCGAGGGGAACGTCTTCCTGGAGGCCGAGATCGAGCACGTGCGGATGCGAAAGGCGCTCGATGGCTGACGAGAAGCCCAAGCCGGAGGTCCGCCTCGATCAGCTCACCGGGCTGCGGACGATCCTCTCCCCGGCGCGGGCCGACCGGCCGTTCGACTTCGGCGGCGTTCCCACGGAGCCCAATCAGGATGCGCGCGAGAACTGCCCCTTCTGTGAGGGGCGCGAGGACCGCACCCCACCCGAGAGGTGGGCGGATCGCCCGGGCGGAGGGGAGCCGGATTCACCGGGCTGGCGGGTGCGGTCGGTGCCCAACCTCTATCCGGCGCTCGCGCAGACCTGGGAGGACGAGGCGCCGAGCTCTCCCGAGGGGGGCATCGAGGCCGGCGAGGGGTTCGCGGCCGCGGGCGACCCGCTGCGGGCCAGCTCGCGCGGCCGCGAGCCCGATCTCTTTCGCCCCTCGGTCGCGACCGGCTTCCACGAGGTGATCGTCAACTCGCCGCAGCATCGGACCTCGCTCGGCCAGCTCGACGACGGCGAGCTCACCGCCGCCGTCGCCGGCTGGCGGGAGCGGATGCGGGCCCACGCCGAGAAGGCGGCCTACGTCCAGCTGATCGTCAACGAGGGCCGCGAGGCCGGCGCGTCCCTCGAGCACAGCCACGCCCAGCTCTACGCGCTCGGCTTCGTTCCGGCCGCGATCGCGCGGGAGCGGGAGCGGTTCTCCGCCTACAACCAGCAGACGATGGGCGGTGATCTGCTCGGCGAGATCGCCTCGGAGGAGGTGCGGCGACGGGAGCGTCTGGTGGCGATCGATGACGACGCGCTGCTGATCTGCCCCTGGGCGTCGCGCTCCCCGTTCGAGCTGCGGATCATCCCGCGCACTCCCGCGGCGAGCTTCCAGGACGACGGGGAGGTCGGGCTGGGGATGCTGCGCACGGCGCTCCGTGCGCTCGAGGCGCGCTTCGACGCCGTCCCCCAGTTCAACGCCTGGACGCTGACCGCGCCGCGAGACGCCGAGACCTTCCACTGGCACCTCGACATCGCGCCGCGCATCGGGATCCGCGCCGGCTTCGAGATGTCGACCGGCATCGAGCTCAACGTCTTCCCGCCGGAGCGGGCTGCCGCGGAGCTGCGCGAGGCGCTCGGAGGCTGAGATGGCGAAGAGCCCGCCCGACGCGAGCACCAGTGGGATGAAGGGCGAGGGCTTCTACGACGCCCACTCGGAATACCAGCGGCGTGTGATCGAGGCGGGTGATGAGCTGATCGGCGACGCCGCCGGCTCTCTCGAACCGGACCCGGAGCGAGCCGCCACCATCGTGGACTACGGCTCCGGCACGGGAGCAACCTCCGTGCGTGCGGTCGGAACGGCGATCGCGGCGATCCGCGAGGGTGGCCGCGATCGCCCCCTCCAGGTGATCCACAACGACGTCCCGGACAACGACTTCACGCAGCTCTTCCGGAACGTCGCCGGAACTGACGGCTACCTGCGGGCGGGCGGTCCGGTCTACGCGCTCGCCGCGGCGGGATCGTTCTTCGACCAGGTCATCCCGGATCACTCGGCCGACCTCGGGATGTGCTCCAACGCCTCCCACTGGCTGCGCCATCAGCCCACGGCCCGGATCCAGGACGGGATGTACTTCTGCGAGGCCGCCGGCGACGAGCGGGAGGCGATCGCCTCTCAGGCCGCCCAGGACTGGCACTCCTTCCTCTCCGCCAGGGCCCGCGAGCTCAGGCCCGGCGGCCGCCTGGTGGTCCAGGGCATCGGCAGCGACGACAGCGGCGAGCACGTGTCGGCTTCGCGCCTCCTCCGCGTGATGTGGCGTGCCGCCGATCAGCTGGCCGAAGCCGGCCAGCTCGACCGAGAGACGCTCGAGGACTACGTCTTCCCGGTCTACTGCCGCAGCCCCGCCGAGGCGAAGCGACCGCTGGAGGACGGCGAGCTCGAGCGAGAGCTGGAGCTCGTCACCGAGAGGCTCGACGAGGTGCCCAGCCCCTACTGGGAGACGTACGAGCGCTCCGGCGACGCCGAGGCCTACGCCGACACCTACGTCGAGTTCGTGCGCGCTTTCGCCGAGTCGACCATGCTCGCCAACCTGTTCGAGCCCGGCGCCCGGGGCACCGATCCGGCCAAGCTGTGCGACCGCTACTTCGAGGTCCTCCGCGGGATCTGCGCCGAGACGCCGGACGAGGGCCGCTACGAAGCTTGGATCCTGCGCCTGGTGATTGCGCGCAGGTAGGGTCATTGGCCGTGCCGCCCGTCTCTCGACCGATACCGCGCTTCATCGCCGACGCAAGCGTCGAGGGGCTGCCCTACGGCCGCTGGGCCCAGCGGCTGCGTGAGGAGTTCGCGTCCGCCTGTGAGCCCCTGGTCGAAGAGGCCGGCGGGCCTCCGGGCGAGGTGACCTGGTTCCCGGAGCGCGGCTGGGGCGGGCGCGTCTACGTGCCGGCGGTGGCGCCGGTGGAGGGCGCCGCCGAGCCGAGCGAGTACTTCGGCTTCGTGTCCTTCGTGCGCCCCGCCGAGGGGGAGTCCGGGGAGGCGGGCGAGTTCGACGCGCACGCCGACTTCACCGATGTGACGGCCGACCAGAACCCGGACTGGATGATCGACCTGAACGAGGAGGTGATCGGCGACTGGCGCGGAGAGAGCGACCGCCGCGGCGACGTCACCCTCGTCTGGGGTACGCCGCTGCTCCCGGGGGCGAAGGCGGCGACCGGGGACCTCCAGGACGAGGTGGTCGACCAGACTCCGGTCACCGACGAGCGCTTCACGCTGGTGGCACTCGACGCCGTGAAGGGCTTTCCCGACGACCTCTACCTCGAGATCAAGATCTGGAGCGAGCAGGGCCAGCAACTCGCCGCCGAGAGCCTCTACGAGGAGCCGGAGTAGGGCTCCAGCGCGTCAGTGAGCCGCGACGAAGCGGCGGATCCAGCGGACCGCCGGTGAGCGGCGCGGGTAGTAGAGATCGGAGGCGTGCCCGCGGTTGGGGACGATTCGGAGCCGCGAGGAGGGATAGCGGCGCGCAACCGAGCGGGCCTCCCTCACGGTGGTGATGTCGTCGAACTCGCCGGAGAGCACCAGGACGGGGAGCCCAGCCGGCTGGCTCGCCCCGGCCGGCACGGGCGGCTCCATCCGCGGCGTCGGCGGCGGCCAGGAGAGGCATCCGGTGAGGCCGGCGGACGGCAGCGTCATCCACTGGGCGACGGTCAGGGGCGCGAACAGGTGGCGCTTGGGAAAGGCGGCGATCGATTGATCCAGCTGCGCCGTGCGCTGGGCGTAGTCCGCCGAGCGCTCCCAGGCCACCGGATAGTCGTTGCACTCCACAGCGGTGCTCATCCCGGTGGAGAAGTAGTGGAAGTCGCCGTCGCCGGGCCGTCCCTCGCGGGCGATGCGATCCAGCCGCTCCGGGTCGCCCGCCAGGTACTCGGTGACCGCCCGGTTCAGCGCCAGATATGAGTTCGGCGACCAGGTCCCCGCCTCGAGCAGGTACTCCAGCGTGCCGTTGAGGGGGCCGCCGGTGCGCTGGATCCGTGCTAGAGCGTGGCGGAAGCGCTGCGCGCCGTTCCAGGAGCAGCGCAGGCCCTTCTCCCCGCAGAGCGACTTGGCCCGGATGCGGCAGGGCCTGCTCCGCGAGCAGCTCAGCTTGAGCGCCCGCATCGCGGCCGGGTAGATCGTCCGCCAGAACGCATCGTCGGCCGGATAGGCGGAGGAGAGGACCAGCGAGCGCAGGCTGCCCGGGTAGCGGACCGAGTACGCCTGGGACAGCAGGGTCCCGTAGGAGTCCCCGTACAGGGTGATCGGCCCGACGCCCAGCGCGGTGCGGACCGCCTCGATGTCGGCCGCGGACTCGGCCGAGGTGAACCCCTGGTAGCGGGGGCCGAGCTGGTTCGCGCAGGACGCGACCGCGATCTGCTCCGGGACCATCCCCCTCTGCACCTGCGTGCAGTTGACGGCCTGCGAGTGCCCGGTGCCGCGCTGATCGACCAGCACCAGGTCCCGGCGGCGAAGGAGCGGCCGGAAGACGTCCCGGAAGGACTTCGCGGAGTCGAAGTTGGTGCTCGCGTAGCCCGGCCCGCCCTCGACGGCGAAGATCGTCCCGATCGCCGGCTTCTTCTGAAGGATGCGCGGCCAGACCGCGAAGAAGATCGGCTGGTCGCCGAGGCTCGGCTCACCGCGCACCGCCGGAACGGTGATCCGCCCACACTCAAATCGCGGACCGGCGCCGATGTTGCAGGGAGCGATCAGGGGCGAGTCGCTGGCCGCGGCCGTTTCTGCGGTCGCTGCGCTCGCGGGCGCCGATCCAAGGACACCGAGTGCCAGGACTGCCAGGCCCGAGGAGAGCGGAAGGGAGCATCGCAGTCGGGGCATGCCTGGACACTAACCTGCACTCGCAGGCCCCGATAGCTCAGCTGGATAGAGCGTCTCCCTCCTAAGGAGAAGGCCCCAGGTTCGAATCCTGGTCGGGGCGCTTGGAGGGGCCGGGTACGTGCGTCCCCCACGAGGGGGGTTCGTATTTACCGCGATCTCTCCGCTCGGACTACTAGATTTTCTCGATCTCGAATGGTTCCGGGTCCATCGAGATCCCAATCCCCGATCACCGTCGCCATCGTCGACGGCGATCTTCTGTTCCGGAATGCACTGCGCCTGCGGCTCGCTGCCGAGAGCGACATCGAGCTCATCGCCGAAGCATCCGATGCATTCACGGGGATCGAGCTCGCCATTCAGCAACGGCCCGATCTGGTCCTGGTCCAAGTCGCGCTTCCCGATAGAAGTGGCTGCGAAGCGATGCAGGAGATCCTCAGCATCGCCCCAGAGACAAGGGTCATCATGCTCGCGGCCGAGGCCGACGAGGCCACTCAGGTGGAGGCGTTGCGAGCGGGGGCGGTCGGGTTCCTGCCGAAGTCCATCAACCTCGACGTCCTGCCGCGAGTCCTCCGCGGCGTGCGAGCAGGTGAAGCGGCTGTGAGTCGATCGGTGGCCATGCGCCTCGTCGAGGAGGCTCGGGAGAGGTAGGGCCGACCGGCCTCATCGCATGTGCAAAATTGAGGTTTCCGGTGGGTGGTCCGAGGTATACGGTGGTGAATTAGACGGTTCGCGCCGCGGGTTGCTCTGGACCCGGCCGGACGAAATCAGGAGGAGCGAGACCGGGAAGGGATGCCCGGGATGGCCAAGCTCAAGGTTTCCGGCACTCACATCATCATCGGCGAGCCGGATCCGATTGCTCGGCGAGTGATTCGGGACGGATTGCAAGACCAAGCCGGCTTCGTGATCCCAGCGGAGGCATCGAACGGCCGCGAGGTCGTCGAGCTGGCGCTCTATTACCGCCCCGACGTCTGCTTGATGGAGATCTCGCTCGCCGAGGTCGATGGGCTCACCGCGGTGCGCCAGATCCGGGAGAAGGCGCCCGCGGTTCACGCGCTCATCTTCTCGCAGCACGACACCGAGGAGTCCCAGTTGGAGGCACTGCGCGCGGGAGCGTCCGGATTCCTCTCCAAGGAGGTCCCGCTGGAGACCGTGGCTCGAGTGGTGCGGAGTGTGGTCCGTGGCGAATCCGCCTTCTCACGGAAGGTGACGATGCGATTGATCGAGCGGCTGCGAGAGCTCCCGGAAGGCGGTATCGGCATGCGGCCCGTGCACAGCCCGCTGACCGAGCGCGAGTGGGAGATCCTGGATTTCTTCTGCCAAGGCAAGGACACCAAGCAGATCGCCGAGACGCTCGTCCTCTCGGAGGAGACCATCCAAAGTCACTCCAAGAACGTGCTGCGAAAGCTGAAGGTGCACTCGCGCCAAGAGGCGGTCGAGGTCGCTCAGCGGCTGCGCGTTCCCGTCTGAGAACCGGGCACCCCGCCGGGCACGGCTCGGGGTAGAAAACACCCCTTCTCCTGCTGGGGATCTCCCCCAAACCGGGTTCCCCACCCAATTAGTTTCGGGTAGGTGGATGCCCGGCCCGAGGGATCCAGCGAGACGAGGACGGATGCATGGTGACGACTTTGGGGCCCCCCGGCCCTGCCTATCTGGTGGTCAAGCGGGCGATGGACATGGTCGTTTCGGCCACCGCGCTCCTCCTGCTCACGCCGCTCCTGGCGTGCGTGGCGCTCGCCGTCAAGCTCGAATGCCCCGGCGCCCCCTTGCTGTTTCGGCAGCCCCGCTCGGGCCGGCTCGGGCGGCGCTTCCAGATCACCAAGTTCCGCACCATGGTGCCCAACGCGGATGAGCTCAAGGAGTCCCTGCGGGGACGCAGCTCGGTCTCCTGGCCGGATTTCAGGCTCGAACACGATCCGCGGGTGACGCCCCTGGGCCGCGTGCTGCGGCAGACGAGCATCGACGAGCTTCCGCAGCTCTGGTCGGTTCTCCGGGGCGACATGAGCCTGGTCGGGCCTCGCCCGACCAGCTTCAGCTCGGACACCTACCACCCATGGCAAACCGAGCGCCTTGATTTCGCGCCCGGGCTGACCGGGCCGTGGCAGGTCACGGGCCGGAACTCCATGGACTTCACCCAGCGATGCAGGCTCGAGATCAGCTTCTTCCGGAACACCTCGGTATGGCGTGAGCTCGGCATCCTGTTCCGGACGGTGCCCGTCCTGATTCGCCGGACCGGAGTCGCATGATCCGGCAAGCCGCCCCGGCGGGCCTCCCGGATCTCCTCGACCTGGCCACCGACCCCGGCGAGGTCACGGCGCTCGCCCCGGAGTGGCGGGCGCTCGCCGAGCGGCGGGGGAGCGCGTTCCTGACGCCCGAATGGTTTCTGGCCTGGTTGCGTCACTGCGGCCGGGACTGGGAGCCTCACGTAGCGGTTGCGCGCACCCCCGGTGGGATCGTCCGGGGGATCCTCCCCCTCGTCTCGGCCAAGCGCAACGGCGGCCCCGAGCTCCGGGTCTGCCCGATCGGGGACCGGTTCCATCCGGTCGCGGCCGTGTCAGACGAGGAGGCGGTGGCGGCCGAAGCGGCCCACGCGCTTGCGCCCGGTGGCGGGCTTCGCTCGCTCCTGCTCGAGAACGTCGACGCCGACGGGGAATGGTGGCGTGCGCTGGCGAAGGCCTCCCCCGCCCCCCTGGCCACCGTGGAGCGAGGTGAGGCGACGCTGCCCTTCGTGGAGCTGGCGGGCATCGGCTGGGACGAGTACCTGGCCGGGCGGAGCCGGCAGCTCCGCAGCCAGCTCGGACGGAAGCTGCGCTCCCTCCGGAGAGAGCACGAGGTGCGGTTTCGCCGCACGCTGCGCTTGGAGGACGTCCCCGCGGATCTGCTGACCCTTTTCCGGCTGCACGACGCGCGCTGGGCCGAGCGTCCCCAGAGCTCTGCGTTCGCCGACCCCGACGTCCGGGCGTTTCACTTCGAGTTCGCGACCGCCGCGTTCGAGCGGGGCTGGCTGCGGCTCTTCGTGATGGAGGTGGATGGAGCTCCGGTCGCGGCGCTCTACGGGTGGTCGATCGGCGGGCGCTGGTCCTACTATCAGGCGGGATTCGATCCGGCCTGGTCCCGCTACAGCCCCGGCTTCCTCCTGCTCGGGGAGACCATCAGGGCGGCGATCGCGGAGGGGGCCTCCGAATATGACCTGCTGCGGGGAGACGAGGCGTTCAAGCGCCGCTTTGCGACCTCTGCCCGCACGACGCGCACCGTCCTCCTCGCGCCCCGCGGCCACCAGGCCCACATCAACGCAGCCGCCGTCGTGCGCCTGCGCCGGGCCTGGCGCACCCTGCCCTCGCGACCCAGGGCCCAGGCGAGGCGACTCGCGAGCCGCCTCGGTGTGCGCCTGACGACCTAGGCCGCTCGAGACGTGGATCGCACACCTGACCGTGGCCAGGGTGGGACCGCAGCCGCCGGGGGCCTCACCGGCACGGTGGTGCGGGGGACCGCCCTCGCGGGAACCGGCTACGCGCTGAGCCAGGCCCTCACCCTCGCCTCGTATCTCGTCCTGGCCCGGCTCGTGACGCCGACCGAGTTCGGCCAGTTCACCGCCGGCCTTGTCATGCTTGCTCTGGCCCAGCTCTACACGGAGTCCGGCATGCTCTCGGCCCTCGTCTACCGGCGCGACCGAGTCGAGGAGGCGGCCGCCACGGCAGTCATCGCGACCGTCCTCGGGGGCTTGACGATCTCGCTCCTTCTGCTCGCGGCCGCTCCCGTGATCGGCACGTTCTTCGGCAGCCAGACGATCACGGGCGTCGCCGCCGCGGCCTCGGGAATCAGCCTCATACGGGCGCTATCCATCGTTCCCGACGCCCTGATGCAGCGACGCTTCTCGTTCCTGCGCCGCACGATCGTCGAGCCCGCCGGCGTACTCGCGTTCGGCATAACGGGCGTCGTGCTGACCGCCGGCGGACTTGGGGTTTGGGGGCTCGTGCTGGCCCAGTACGCCTCGGTGCTCGTCGGCGCCGCTCTGTCGTGGACCCTGGCGCGCTGGCGACCGCGACTCCGACTCGCGTCGTTTGCGATGTGGCGCGAGCTGATCTCCTATGGGCGGCACACGATCGCCGCCACCACCGTGATCCGGGTGAGCGAGGAGATCCCGGTACTCCTGCTCGGCCGGTTCACGGGCACCGCCCCGTTGGGCCAGTTCCGATACGGCCGCCGGATCGCCTCCCTCCCCCTGGCGATGCTGATGGCCGCGGCCTCCTACGTGCTGTTTCCCGCGTTCGCTCGGATCGCCACCGAGCGGGAGCGATTCCACGCGAGCGCGCTGCGGGCCCTGCGCTGGATGGCGATCCTCGCCTTCGGAGGCGGCCTGATCATGATCCCCCTCGGCGAGCCCCTGACGACGCTTGCGTTCGGCGCGACCTGGTCCGACGCGGGAAAGGCGGCGATGGCGCTTGGAGTCTTCACCGCCGCCCGCGGAGTCAGCTCCCTGATCGTGGAGACGCTGAAGGCGGACGGCCGGCCCGACGTGGTCACGCGGATGAACCTCGTCGAGATCAGCGTGGGGAGCGCCGCGATGGTCGCGCTGCTGCCCCTCGGTCTGGTCGGCGTCTGCATCGGACTCTCGATCGGGTCGGTGGTGCGAGCGGTGTACGCGTTCAATCGCGCCCACAGCGTCGTGGGCCTCTCCCTGGGGAGCCTGGTGCAGGCAATCCGGGCGCCGCTGCTCGGATCCCTCGCGATGGTGGCGATCCTCTTCCCGCTCGAGGCCTTCGTCGTGCAGGCGGGCGATCGAGGGACCGCGATCGGCCTGCTGTTGGTGACAGTCGAGGCGGCGTTCGGTCTCGCGCTCTACGCGGGGATCCTGCACGTGCTCGTTCCGGGCACCCTGGCGGAGTTCCGGAGTCTGGTGCGGAGGATGTGGAAGCGGTCCAGACCGGATGGCGAGGCGAGCGATCGTCCGCGCCTCTCGGCCGGGCTCTCGGCGACGGTGAGGTCAGGCTAGGTGCTCAATCAGCGCCCCCTCAAGGTGGTCACGCTGGTGCGTGAGATCGGTCCCGCCGGCGGCGGGGGAGCCGAGCGGGTGGCTCGTGACCTGCTGGTCGAGCTCGATCCGGACCGGTTCGAGCGGATTCTGTTCGTCAGCCGTCCCCCCCGTGACCGGACCGGCGGGCAGGTGGTGTCCGACCTGCGAGGGCGAGGTGTGGACGTCCGCTTCCTCAGGCGTCGGTTCAAGTACGACCCTCTCGCGTGGTGGCCGCTGTTCCGGGCGTTGCGCCGGGAGCGGATCGACGTGCTTCACACGCATGCCTTCGGCCCGAACGCATGGGGCTCGCTGATCGGTCGGTGCGCTGGTGTCCCCGTCGTCATCGCCCACGAGCACAACTGGGCCTTCGAGGGTCGCCCGCTGCGCCCCGTGATCGACCGAGAGCTCATAGCGCGCTGTACCGACGCGCTGATCGTGGTGTCTGAGGAGGCTCGGCGCAGGATGATCGAGGTCGAGCGCATCGCGGCGGAGCGCCTCCTGTTGCTCCCGAACGGAGTCAGGGCGCTGCCGCCCGGCGACGGACATGCCGTGCGCGTGGATCTCGGTATCCGCAGGCGCGACCGGGTGGTGGGCACCGTCTGCATCCTCCGCTCGGAGAAGGCGCTCGACGTCCTCGTCGGCGCCGCGGCGCTGCTGAGGCGTGACTTCCCCGGTCTTCGCGTGCTGATAGCCGGGGATGGCCCTGAGCGCGCCCGCGTGGAGGCCGCCGCCGAGCGGGCCGGGCTCTCCGGGAGTCTCCACATGACGGGCGCTCGAGCCGACGTGCCCGACGTCCTGGCCGCGATCGACATCGCGGTGATCTGCTCCGACTACGAGGGAAGCCCGCGGTCGGTCCTGGAGTTCATGGACGCCGGCAAGCCGATCGTGGCCACGGCCGTCGGCGGCATTCCGGAGGTCATCGAGGATGGGGTGCACGGCGTGCTCGTGCCGCCGCGCGATGAGCAAGCTCTCGCGACCGCCGTCGGGAAGCTGCTTCGCGACTCGGATCGCGCCAGCGAGCTGGGAGCCCGAGCGCGGGACCGATGCCGTCGTGACCTCAGCCTGGGCCATGCCGTCGAGAGCCTGCAGGGACTGTACGAGGAGCTTCATGCGCGGCGAAACGGCGAACCCGCACCTGCCGCACCGGCAACCGCTTCGATGCGATGAGCACCTCGGTGCGCCCCACGGCCAGGCTCGCGGGGGTGACGAAGCGCCGGCTGCGCAGCGTCGCCTACCGCCGTCAATGGTTCCTCGGCATTCGGCGGCGGCGGCCCGGCACCCTTCCGCACGAGGATCCCCATCCGTGGCGGGAGATATCGCCGCCCCCCGATCGCCAGTGGGCGGACCCCTTCGTCTTCGAGCGGAACGGCGAGACGGTGGTCTTCTTCGAGCAACTCGACCGCCGCGAGACGAAGGGCGAGCTCGCGGTGGCTCGGCTGGATCCGGACGGCGAGCTCGGTGACCCCCGGCCGATCCTCCGCGCCCGGCACCATCTCTCCTACCCGTACGTCTTCCGCGATGGCGGGAACGCGCTGATGATCCCGGAGTCGGGCGAGGCACGGCGCATCGAGCTCTGGGCCGCGACCGATTTCCCGACCGGCTGGACTCGCGTCGAGATCCTGCTCGAGGGCGTGCAGGCCGTCGACGCGACGGTGCTGCATCACGGCGGGCTGTACTGGATGTGGGTGAGCCAGCCCTCCACCAACGGCCGCCTCGACGCCGAGACGTTTCTCTACCTCAGCGACCGGCTCGAGTCCGGCTGGACCGCCCATCCCGCAAGCCCGGTCGCGTCCGATGCCCGCTGGGCCCGTCCGGCGGGCCGCCCCTTCCTCCATCGCGATGCCCTCATCCGCCCGGCCCAGGACTGCGCCGGCCGGTACGGGTCGCGAGTGGTCTTCAACGAGGTCGAGGTTCTGACGCCGGACGAGTACCGGGAGAAGCCGGTGGGCTCGCTCGGCCCAAGCTGGGCGGCGGGGCGCAACCTCTGCGCCCACACCTACACGTTCGACGGGGGATTCGAGGCGACCGACGGGCGGCGCCTCGTCTCCAGGCTGCGACCGTGAGGCAGGCACCCGACCGTCAGGCGATCGTGGTCTCGTTCGCCAAACTCGCCGGCAACCCCCCAATCTCGCCTCGGGTTCAGCGCACCGCGCACCTGACCGCCGCCCTGGAGCGGGAATTCGATTTCCACGTGACGCGAGTGCCCGAGCAACTCGACAGCGCGGGTCTCGGCGGCGGACTGGTGCCCAGAGGTCTCGCTCGCAAGGCGCTCCGCCCGCTGGTGCTCGACCACCTCGAGATCCCGGCGCGGGTGGCGATGCGCGGGTGGCGACCATCGGGTGAAGGCGCGCTCTTGATCGGCTGGCCGTATTCCCCGATCTACGTCGCCGCGTCGCGCCTCGTCGCCGCCCGAGTTCCGTACGTGGTCGACGTCGGAGATCCGTGGGTGCTGACCGAGCCGGCGCCCTGTCCGTGGCCGCGTCGCCTCTCGCTTCTGCGGGCCGAGGCCGCCGAGAGTTTCCTCTGGCGTCATGCCGCCGCGGGAGTGGTCACCACCGAGACCCAGGCGCGCGGTCTGCGGGCGCTGTTTCCCGATCTCGAGCTGCTGGTGCGGCCGAATGGCTACCTGGCGGCCGAAGGGCCCGGATGGAGGGAGGCACCGAGCCGGGCGAGCGCCGAGGGCGAGCTGCGGCTCGTCCACTTCGGCTCCATCAACTCCGCCAGGGCGCCGATCGGCAAGTGGCTCTCGGCACTTCCCGCCGCGGCGGGAGTCAGGCACGTGCTGTTCGCCAACTATGGGGCCGTGAACCATCCCGAGCTCGTCAGGGCGGGACACCCCGCCGTCACCTTCGAGGCCCACGATCCCGTCGATTGGGGGCGCGCGTGCCAGATCGCTCGCACCTTCGACGCGGCGGTGGTGGTCGGGAACACCGACCCGGCCAAGCTGCCGAGCAAGGCGATTCAGTACCTGACCCTGCCGGTCCCCCGGGTCGCGCTCACCGTGAGCGGAGGTGGAGGCGAGTTGGCCGCCTTCGCGGAGCGGCGGCCGGGTTTCGTCCGGGTCGGCCGCGACACGCCGGGGGACATTCCGCGCCTGATCGCCCACGTGCGTCGTGCCTGGTCCGACGAGGAACTGAGCCCGCCGGCCGAGGATACGTGGGCCGAGGTATCACGGGACGTCGTGCGATTCGCGATCCGCTCCTGGGAGGGGGCGGTGGCGCCCCGCGCTCGAGGTCGGTCGGAGCGGGCCGCGATCGCCTGAGGGAACCTGAGTCTTAGTGGTGTGCCCAGATCCTCGCGCCGTCAGCGGAGACGCAGGTCGCGATCGTTGAACCGGCCGGATCGGTCGTGCACCTCCACCTCCCGATGGCGCCCCCGCCGCCGTTGAGGGCGGAGAGGACGATGGATTCCGCCCGGTCGCAGCCGGCCGGCTTCCCATTCGGGTCGGAGACGGTGAGGGCGTACTCGGTGCCGGAATTCGCCGCCCCGCTGCCGATGATCGGATTGCAGTGCGAGATCGCCGCCACCGGGGCGAGGGAGGCATCCGGGCGAGAGGAGATCTTGGCCGGGCTCCCCCCGTCGCCTCCGCCGGCCACCAGCACACCGATCCCGATGCACGCCGCGAGCGCGATTCCCGTCATCGTCGCGATGGCAAGACCCGGCGGGTGACCACGCCGCCGCGGCGCCGCCCTCGGGCGTGGAGGTGGCGTCACCGAGGTCGGCCCGGCAACCGCCGGCCGGGCGTGTGCCGGTGGCCCCGCGGGCGCCGGGCGCAACGCGGCGTTCCGGGCGAGCTGTCCGGCGGCGAAGCCGAAGCCCACCAGGATCCAGAGGTAGCGCGGGTACGCGGCGTGCAGGAAGAGGCCGGCGACGAGAAAGCTCAGCAGGGCGACGAAGATGCCCTCCGCGAGGAGCGAGTCGGCGCCCCGAAGCGAGCGCCTGCCCCGCCAGGCGCCGCGGAGCGCCAGCCAGAGGACGGCCGCGAGGGCACAGCCCCCGATGATGCCCGTCTCGGCGAGGGTCCCGAGGTAGAGGCTGTGCGCCTCACGCGGCGACAGGCGAGGGTCCAACCCGATCTGCTCGGAGTACGAGAGGTAGTGCCGCGAATAGTTGCCCGGGCCCACGCCGAAGATCGGGTGGTCGCCGAACATCTGCAGGGCGGCGAGGTTCTCGGACTTGCGACCCTTGATTGCGTCCTCGCTCCCCTTGGTCACCTTGGCCGCCTCCGGGTCGGACGACGACGGATTCGAGAGGCCGATCCGGGCCTGGAGGCCTGACGGCATGAAGATCAGGCCCGCGACGACGCCCAGGATCCCGATCCCGATCCCGATGTCCCGCGGAATCGGCGCCAGGAGAATGATCAGCAAGAAGGCCGCGGCAACGGCCACCAGCGCACCCCGCGAGCCCGTCAGGCCGGTGGCCACGATGCAGGCCGTAAAGGCCGTCAGCGCGAGCCCGCGGGCGGCGCGGTCTCGGGCCGAGAGCGCCAGGTAGACGGCCAGAACCGCGGTCGCCACGAGCACCTGGCCGAAGAAGTTGGGGTCGAGCGGCCCGCCGATCCTGAAGACCCCGTCGCCCTCCGGCCTCGCGATGGCGAACCCTCCGAAGTCGTTGCCGTATGCGCCCGTGGCGGCCTGGAAGAGGGAGACGATCGCGAGCGCTCCACCGGCGGCGACGACGACCCACACCGCTCTGCGAAGCCAGTGGGGTCGATCCAGGAGGACGACGATGGCGACCACCGTCAGCCCGTATCCGAGGAAATCCCAGATCTGCCGCAGGCTCGCGTCAGCGTCCGAGGTGAAAGCGGCTGAGGCGGCGGAGGCCACCCCCAGGATGAGCACCGCGATGAGCTCGCCTGGGAGCGACAACCTCTCGGTCCGCTCGAAGTGCCGCCAGAGGAGCACGGCGATGATGAGCAGCAGGAGCCCCTGACTGACCTCGGGGCCTCCGAGCGTGTGCCCGACCACCCAGCCCGCGTAGCTATAGAGGAGGAAGAGCAGGGCGAGCAACGCCCAGCGGGTCGCCGTGAACGCGACGACCACGACCGCGGCGCTCGCCAGGAGGGCGATCAGGCCGGCGACCGCGGCGACCGACGTCGCCGTCGCGACCCCGAAGAGCACGGCGAGAAGCGCCCCGATGCCCCAGAGCGGGACGGCGATGCCGTCGCTCGGAGAATGTCTGTTGCGGGCGAGGGCCTCCATGGTCAGCGCAGGAAGGCGAGGAATCCCTCGATCAGGTTGCTGAGCTCCAGGGCCGGCCCGGGCAACGGGCTCGCGTCGCGGCCGCGCGGAGCCGGGCCGAGCACCCCTCGGCATTCACTCCCGGGCCGCAGGCGGAAGTTCTTCGCATTCCGGTTGACGTAGGCGGGGCTGGCATTCAGGTTGTCCATCGCGCTGAACCCGGGACCGCCGCTGATCCCACCGTCCTCGTCGTAGTGGGAGTCGGGATTCCCCCCGTGGACGCAGTTGCGCGCGACGACGTTTCCCCTCCCCACCGGTCCCGGCCAATAGGACTGCACGTTCCAATAGGCGGTCGAATTGCTGATCACGTTGCGCGTGACGACGTTCCCGGAGGAAGCGCTGGACGCGTCGCCCGAGAAGTTCAGCCCGATCGGATTCCCGTCGATGACATTGCGCCGGATCCGGGCTCCCCGTGAGTCGGGCCCGACCTTGATGCCACGCTCGGCGTTGTCGTAGATCGTGTTCCGCACGATCCGCGCGCCCCTCACGTCCTGCATGTAGATCCCGTGATCGGGAATGCCTCCGGGCTGGCCGCAATCGTGGATCCGATTGCGCTTGATCACCGGGTGGCGGACCTC
The DNA here is from genome assembly GCA_036557385.1 of Solirubrobacterales bacterium. Lineage (GTDB taxonomy): Bacteria > Actinomycetota > Thermoleophilia > Solirubrobacterales > 70-9 > DASUPK01. Next base: position 23,448 of record DATBHQ010000134.1, read on the forward strand.
CTCGAGGCTGCCGAGGATGAAGCAGATGCTCGAATCCCGGCTCGAGACGTCGTCGTGGCGGAAGACGACGCGGTCCGCGTTGATGGTGGGGCTCGGGAGGTCGCGCGCGTTGCGCCCGTCGAGCGTCAGTCGCTCCACGGTCACCCGGGGGGCGGTGACGCGCAGCCGCCCCGCCAGGGTGGCGCGCTCTCCCGGATAGCCGGTCAGCGTGATCCCCGGGGTGGCGAGGGTGAGCTCGTCCTGCCGGTACGTGCCGGCTCGGAGGCAGCCCGTCTCGCCTGGCGCGAGCGAGCTCACCAGCCTGCGTGCCGTCGCGTAGGGCGTCGCGGTGGTCCCGGAGGCGGAGTCGTCGCCGCTCGGGGCGGCCACCTTGTCGCAACCTGCCCCGGCCGCGGTCGAGCGGGAGGACGGCAAGGCGAGGACGAGAGCCGCGACGAGGCCGAGGCACACGAACACCGATGTGAGCGGCTTCACCATGCCGTCCGCGCCCTTTCCGCCGGTCGCGAGCCGTTCCGCCCGCTCGGCGCGGTGCCCGAGCGGACGAATTCGGCCACGCGCCGGCTCTCGGTCTCGACGGTGTGGCGGCGTACGTGGTCCGCCCCCGCCTGGGTGAGCCTCTGCCGCAGGGAGGGATCACGCGCGAGGCGCTGGAGCTGGGAGGCGGCGGACGAGGCATCCCCCGGAGGTATGAGCAGGGCACGGCCGACCCCCGCCTCGGCGACCCCACCCACGGCCGTCGCCACGACCGGCAGCCGGGCGGCGAACGCCTCGAGCAGCACCTGGGGCACGCCCTCGGTCCAGGAAGCGTGAAGGAGGAGGTGACAGTCCCGGTAGAAGCACGCCAACCCGTCGCCCATCGGCACGTAGCCGTGCAGGTCGGCGTACTCGCGCACCCCGAGCTCCTCGAGCCTCTGCTCCAGCGCTCCGTGCATCGGCCCCTCGCCGACGACCACCAGCCGCCAGCGGGGCTCCTGCTCCCGCAGCAGCGCGAGCACGTCGGCGAGCAGCAGCGGGTTCTTCTCGCGCTCCAGGCGGCCGACCGCCAGGACGAGCATCTCGCCCGAGTAGTCCCGCTCCCTCTCGCGGGCGGAGCTCTCGATCGCACGCTGCTCGACCAGGGAGACGTACATGCCGAGCGTTGAGTGCGCGTCGCCATACCGGCGCTCCAGGTCCGGCCCGACGACGATCACCGAATGCCGGCGGGCGAGCCACCGCCAGCTGCCCTCGAGAACCAGGGCGATTCGCCGGAGGGAGCGTCGGTGCGGGTGGCGGCTCGCCACGTATCGCGGCAGATCCTGTCGGGTGCCGAGGATGACTCGCTTCCCGCGGAGGTTCGCCAGCACCAGGAAGGCGATCGAGAGAGCGTGCGGTCCCAGAACCCAGACGGCATCCACGCCGTCGAGGACGCGCCAGAAACGGCGAATCGACCTCAGCAGCGCGGGGGCGGCCCGCAGCGGCTTGGCCAGCGTTCGATACCAGGGAAGCGGCACGAACAGGATCGAGCCCGGCAGGCGGTAGTGCCACCGCCCGGGCTTGGGATCGACGCGTCCCAGGAGCACGAGCGCATCCACCTCGCCGGCGAGCCGGCCGAGAAAGAGGGTGAAAGCCTTCTCCGCGTACACCCCGCTGGAGTCGCGCCGGTACTTGTAGTCGGTGTAGACGGCGAGCCGCATGGCGTCGTCAGCCGGGCCCCATCGATGTGAAGTCACAGCTCGCGAGGACGAGGCCCGCGACGAGCAGGGGTTCTCGCACGTGCCTCGTTCGATCCAGCATCTCCCACGCGGCCGTACCGCGCAGGGCCCGGATCATCCCCGCCGTCTTCAGCCGGAAGCGCCAGGGGGCGTCGCGGTGATAGAGGCCGATCCGGGGGCAGCGCAGGGCGGCGACGGGCGCCCGGAAGTCGCCCGGCAGCTCCGCCGCGAACAGGTAGCCGGCGTCCGCCACAGCCTCGGCCACGCGCCGATCCACCGCCCCGTACGGGTAGGCGATCGAGCGACAGGGAACGCCGAGGCGCCGCTCGCAGTCTCGCCGGGATCCCCGGAGCTCGCCCGCGAGCTGGCCATCCGCCAGCTCCGGAAGGCGCGGATGGGTCCGGGTGTGGGATCCGACCTCCCAGCCGGCGTCGACGAGCATCTCCAGCTCGGGCCAGGAGCACGGCGTGAGCTCGGCCTCGTGGGCCGTGTCGTGCCACCGCTCGATGCCGTCCCAGCACATCGGCCGTTCGCTGCCGATGTACGCGGTGGGCGCGAAGACGGTCGCGGGCAACCCGAGCTCATCGAGAATCGGGAACCCGAGGCGAACGACCGAGCGGTAGGCGTCGTCAAAGGTCACGACGAGCGTCCTGCCCTCGGGAGGTCGAGCGAGCGCGTCGCTGAAGGTGGCGCCCCGGTAGCCGCGATGGACGAGCGTGCGGAGCTGGCTGCGAAGTGCCGTCGGCGAGACCGAGAGCGAGGCGGGGAACTTCTCGCTCACCGCGTGGTAACAGAGGATCAGCAGCTCGGCCATCGCGCCTCACCCTCTGACGGGGCTGTCGACGGGCTCGACCGGCTTCCGGCCCCGTTGTGCGGGGTCCCATCTCTCGAAGCGAACTCCGCGAATCAGCGAGAGGACCGCCGCGGCCGCGGCGAGATTGACGAGGCAGAAGTAGTAGGCCACCCAGAGGGGCCGGGCTCTACCCCACTCCCTGGCGCGGGCGGCCCATCCAGCCGCGGCCAGTGAATAGAAGGCGAGTTGCGGCGCCAGCACGAGCCACCACACGGGGTCGAGTGCGGCGAGCCAGACGCCGGCCGCGAGCGCGGTGAAGAGGAAGAAGGGCAAGGTCCGGCGCAGCACCTTGTGGGAGAGGACCTGAACCGAATAGAACCCCCCGTGCCAGGGCAGCAGGAGCCCGCCGAGCGAGAAGGCAGCGCGCAGGCCCCGGTTCATCACCCGGACCTTCCGCCTGAACTCCGAGCCCGCGCCTTCCGGGGAGTCGACCTGCACGAGCGTGTGCTCGTCGAACGCGAGGCGACGGCCGGCCTTGAGCACCTGCGTCGAGATCACGAAGTCGTCCGTGCCTGAGGTGACGGCGGACGGCCGAAAGAGCGAGCGCCTGATCGCGTAGAGACGGCCGCTCGCGGAGACCGCGCTGCCGACCCTGTCCTCCAGTCGCTTGATCCACTGCTCGTAGCGCCAGTACGCCCCCTCGCCGCGCGCCACCCCGGAGGAGTCGGACCCGGTGTGGCTCACCTCGTTGGCCGAAACCCCGCCGACCTCGGGGTCCGCGAAGTTCGCGAGCAACTGGTCCAGCGTGTCGGGGCGAAAGTAGGAGTCGGCGTCCGTGAAGACGAGGATCTCCCCACTCGAGGCGCTTACCCCCTCGTTCAGCGCCGTGATCTTTCCCACCCGAGGAAGGTCGAGCACCCGGTCCGTGCCGGCGCCCCGGGCGACGTGGACAGTGCCATCGGTCGAGCCGTCGGACACAACAACCGTCTCGATCAGCGACCGCGGATACCGCGTGGCGCGCACGTTCGCCACCTTGTCCTCGATCACGTCCTCCTCGTTGTGGGCGGCGACGAGAACGCTGACCGTCCTGCGAGTCGGTCGCCGTTTGCGCGGTCGAGGACGAACGCGCCCGAGCGCGGTGAGGAGCAACGGATAGCCCGCGTACACCCAGGCGATGGTCGCCGCGGAGGCGAGAAACAGGATCAGCGGGAGCACCGGTCAGTGCCCCCAGGGCTCGCCTCTCTCAGCGACACCCCGAACGGGCCCCGAGCGCAGCCTGCGCTCGGCCAGGACGAGGGTGATCCCGAGGAGCGCCCCGAGCAGAAGGGCAAGGCCAACCGTCCGTGCGGTCTTCGGCCCGACCTGTGTCGGAGGAGACGGGGCGCTCAGCGTCTCGAGCCGGTAGGGCGGGTAGCTGTCCTCGACAAGGCGGGCTGCTTCAGGCGCGGCCGCGCTCTGCATGGCGAGGAGCTTCTGATCATCCGGGCCCTTCAGCCGCACGTCGACGATCGTGCTCCCGGTCCGGCGCGTCGCGCTCCACGTGTATTCCGTGCCGCTGCCACCGACGGCACTGGTGGGCACGCCGGCGGCCCTGGCGGCGAAGTCGCTCAGCCGCGGGCTGCCGAGCATGTTGACGATCGTCTCCGTGACCGCGCTGTCCGGCTGGGCCAGCGTCCCGAGCACGTCGTTCACGGACGCGGGGGGAACGTCTGGGCTCGGTCGAACCGCGAAGCTCGATTCCCGTTGGAACGTCTTCGGATCGTTGCTCACCGAGATGAACGCCGCGATCGCGGCCACGGCGGCCAGGCCGACGACCGCCAGCGCCCGCCGGATGGGCGAAGGCAGGCGCCTCAGAAGGGCGAGTGCGTGCCCCGGGCTGGGGGCGCGTCGCGCGAAAGCGGACAGCGCGGCGTAGCGGTCGGGCTTCTCGGGTGGCTCCTCGTTCGACTCGCGCTCGGAGCCATTCCGCTTCCCGTTTGAGCTGGCCGCCTGCGGTTCCCCGATTCCGTTCGGCGCGTCGGGCTTCCCGTTTCCGTTCGCCGTGTCCGGCCCACGCCGTTGGTTCGGACCTCGCAATCCCCGCCGGCGGATTCGCCGGGAGAGCGACGCGGGCGGGCAGCCGACGTGGCGCGCGGTCTCCACGGTCCCGTGCTCGTCCAGCAGGGCCTGCAACTCGTTGTCGTCTGGCCAGTCGTACTTCTTCGTGCTTGGCATCAGGCTGCCCGTCCTTCCCGATAGAGGCTTTCCAACCCCTCGTTGTCCCCATGCCCTCTCAAATGAGATCTCCGGTCGGCCGGAGGGCGACGCGCGGCCGGTACGACAGTCGAACCACTCGCTGGCGACGGCCGAGGATGTTCCGCGCGAGCGCCGGAGCGGCGTACCACGTCCCGACGACGAAGCGCATCACAGGCCCGAAGCTGAGCGTGCCTGCCGCGCCGACGAAGTGCAGTCCCGGGACGCTCGATTCGAAGCCCGGGCTCATCACCGGGTAGCCGCCGGCCACATCGAGGTCCCGAACCAGCTCCTGCGGCAGGAACGGGTATCGGGTGACGTCGACGGCGTAGCCCGTCCCCAGCAGGACATGGTCGACATCGCGGACGGTTCCGTCGTCGAGAGTGACGCGCACCCCCGTCCCGGATGGGGCCGCCTCGGCAACGGCGCGCCCCATGTCGATCGGCACCTCTGCCAGCCGCGGACGCAGCCAGTCCGATCCCTTCGGAGCGATGCAGCGCCGGGTGATCTCGGGACGCATCTTGGCCGGCATCCGCCTGAACAGCTCAGGTGCGGCGGCGATCCAACCCGACCCCATCCCCCCGACGCCGGTCGGCGGCATCAACAGCTGCGTCATTCGGCCGCGCACGTCACTGCGGTCCTCGGGCGCCAGCCAGACGATGCCCGGGGCTCTGGCGACGACTTCGACCTGCGCGCCGACCTCGTTGAGGATGGCCGCTGACTCGAGGGCGCTCTGCCCCGCGCCGACCACCATCACGCGCCTGCCGGCGAGGGTCGCGAGGTCCGCGTGGTCGGATGCGTGCGAGACCAGCTCCCGCGGCAGCTCGCCCAGCGGCGCGGGCCTCCAGGCGAACGGCTCGAGTCCGGCGGCGAGCACGACCCGGTCAGCGGCGACCCCTTCGCCGTCGTCGAGCCTGAGGCTGAATCCTCCGTTGACCCGATCGACCCGCTGCACGCGGCGCCGGTCGACGTCGATGGCGGCGGCCAGGCGGAACCAGTCGGCGTACTCGATGTAGCTCTCGATGTCGATCGGCTCGGAGAGCTTGGCGCCGGTGGTCCGCTCGTATTCGTCGATCGTCAGCGACTGGGTCGGATCGGCGAGGTGCGAGGCGCATCGGCGGGAGCGCAGCAGCATCTGGCGTGGCATGCGCTCGCGCCAGTAGCCCATCGGCTCCCCGAATATCAGGGGCTCAACGCCGGCATGGCGGAGATGGGCGGCGCAGGCGAGGCCATATGGGCCCGCGCCGATGATCGCTACGCGCGGGTCAGCGTGCATCGGAAGCCTCCTTGGGTCGTGCGCCCAATGCGAGCGGTGCTGGCACCGAGCGCCTTCGGCGCAGAACGTGAGCGAGCAGAAGCAGGGCCCGTGCGGCCAGTGGGGCCGGGTCGGTCAGCCTGAAGAAGCTCCTGGTCATCCGCCGCCGCGGCAGCAGCATCCGAACTGCGGAGCCAAACCGGCGGTCCGCCAGGCGCCTCGCCAGGTTCCGTGCCTCGGCGTCCTCCCATCGGTAGCGGTACCCGGGGCGTGCCTCGCCTCGATCGGGCTCGAAGCCCAGGGCCCAGTCGCACCAGGCCGTGGCGAGCGGGGCCCCCGCTCTGGTGACCAGTTCGAGCGAGCCGAACAGGCGCGGATTGAAGTCGATCACGGCGAACCGATCGCCGTGCTGAATCAGCTCCAGCTCGAAGATGCCCTGCCAGCCGAGCGCCCCGATCAGGCTCTCAACCTTTCGAGGCAGCCCTTCGGGTGGGGAGATGGTCTCGGCGAACGACACTGCGCCGCCCTCCGGGGGCCAGGTGCGGCCGTAGCGGCTCACCCCGGATGCCAGCAGGCGACCGCCGGCCGCGACCCCGGAGAACGAGACGACGGCACCGTCGAGATGTCGCTGAATCAGGGACCCAGGGCCATACGCCGGCCAGATCGATGCGAGCGAAGCCCGGCTCCGGAGAACCGCGCTGCCTCGCTGAATGGCTCCGCCGTTGCGAGCGACCACGGTGCTGGGCGGCTTCAGCACGATGGGATAGCCGAATCGACGCGCGGCGCCCAACGCCTCGGCGTCGTCCGCGCAGACCTCGGCATCCGGTGCGCCAAGGCCGGCCTCGACAGCCGCCTCGGCGAGAGCCCGCTTGCTGACGCATCGCTCCACGACCTCAGCCGCCGGCAGGCCGAGCTCGATGAGCCCCTCCAGACGCGCGCGGTGTCGCGAGACGGCGATCAGCGAGGCGTCGCTACCGGTGATCAGCAGGCCGTAGCTTCCGGTCAGCGCGACGTCCCTGAGCTCCTCGACGAAACGAGCCCCGTCCTCCCTGGGATCGGTGGACACGAGGCGCCTGTCACACGATCGCGACCAGTGCGCGGCCGCCGGGCGGCTGCTCGCCACAGCGTCGACCGCGTAGCCGGCCAGGTGCAGGCTCCTGCAGGCTGCGAGGGAAGAGCGGTCCTGCGCGTCGGTCAACAGGACGCGGGGACGCTCTCGTCTTTCTGGCGCGCCTGGTCGCGGGAGCGCCACCAGCCGAGCGCATGTATCCGCCGTTACCGCTGGCTTGACACCGCGCGCCAAGAATTTCTCCGAGACAACCGCCTTCACGCCGCCACCCGCTCACGCCGACGCTGGGTCTGGGCCAGGCTCCACGCCGCCTGGCGCGCCAGGCCCTCCTCCAGACCCACGCCGGGCGCGAAGCCCAGGTCGATCCTCGCCGTGCGGGGATCCGCGCAGGTTCTACGTACGTCGCCCCGCGCGTCCGGCAGGTGCTCGACCTCGATTCTCAGATCGAGCGTCTGCTCGATCTGAGCGAGGGCCTCGAGGAGCCTCACCTGGGTTCCGCCGCCGATGTTGTAGATGGCCCCGGGGCGGCCGTTGCGCGCCGCAGCGATCGTCCCCTTGACGGCGTCTTCGACGAAGGTGAAATCGCGCACCTGGGAGCCGTCACCGAGAACCCTGACCGGCTCCCCCGCGAGCGCGCTGGCGAAGAACTTCGCGAAGGCCATGTCCGGTCGCTGTCGCGGCCCGTAGACGGTGAAGTAGCGCAGTCCCACGGTGTGCAGCCCGTCGAGCCGGCCGTACACCGCCGCGAGCTCCTCGGTGGCGAGCTTGGTCAGCCCGTAGGGCGAAAGCGGCGCGCGATGCGTGCCCTCGGGTGTCGGATAGGCCAGGGAGTTCCCGTAGACCGACGACGAGGAGGCGTAAACGAAGGTCTTGACTCGAGCCGTGACGCTGGCCTCCAGCACACGCTGCGTGGCCAGCACGTTGTCGTGGACATAGCGAGCGAAGCTCGCTCCGAAGCTTCCTCGCACACCCGGCTGGGCAGCGAGGTGGAACACCGTGTCGACGCCGTCGAAGGCGGCTTCGAGCCGGTCGCTTCCCAGGTCGAGCTCGAACAGCGTGAAGCGGTTGTGCTCGCGCAGGCCCTCCAGGTTGCCCTCCTTGACCGCGCGCGGGTAATAGTCCGTGAAGAAGTCGACGCCGACCACTTCCTCGCCCGAGTCGATCAGGCGCTCGCTCAGGTGAGAGCCCAGAAAGCCGGCACAGCCAGTGACCAGGTGCGTCAATTCACGCTCCTCATCGAGCCCCTGTCGGGTCCGAGGCCGCGAGGAAGGAGCCGCTGCACCGGCTGCGGTCCCAGGCCGCGTCCGCGCCGCCGAAGCCCGGGCTCGCGTTGGGGAAGGCGGTGGAGCGCCGCTTCGAGCAGGGACTCCAGCGTCACCCCGTCGTCCGGAGACCTGGCCCAGGCCAGCTCGATCTGGTCACCGCAAGCCCCTCTGAGCCGCTGGTCGATCCCGGCCCGGGCAGCCTCGTCGGACGCAAGAACGGCGCACACTCCGTGCCCGCGCAGAGCCGGGATCGGCGACACGCCGTCGGTGACTCGCAACATGGAGGACACGGCGCTCGCGCACCTTCGCGTGGGTCGCCCGTCGGCGAGCGAGATGCTCGCCGGAAGCTCGATCACCAGCACGTCCGCCCGCTCGCCGCTGCGACGCAGGCGCGCGAGCTGCATCCTGGCCGGGTAGAGCGCATCCGGGCGGTGCCGCGACCCGCCGGTCAGCAGGATCACGGCCAAGGTCACACCAGTCCCGAACGACACGGCCTGCGACACCCCGACAAGTCCGAGGCCAATTCCGCCGATGCCGGTCAGGCCGGATGCCAGTGCCGCCAAGACGAGCGTGGACGCGCGCGTGCCCGTAGACATGGCGGCAGTCTCTCTCGGCTACCAAATTGTCAGTGGGGTTCTCTGCCACCCGAATGAGGTATTCGGGCAACCGCCGGGCAGGCAGTTTCCGCCCCCGGACGACGCCCGCGCGGGGTAGATCTCTGCCCCCGGCTGGGTCGAGGTTTGCTCTCCCGACGCCGGGACGGCCCCGTAGTTTCCGATCCCGTGGGTGTGGGGTCGGTATCAGCGCTTCGATCCTCGCCGTCCGAGGCGATCACGGTGGTGACCGTCGATGGCGACCCGCTCGCCCGCCGCGCCCTACGTTCGCAGCTCGCCGCCGAGCCCGATCTCGAGCTGGTCGGCGAGGCCACGGATCCCTCCGCGGGCATCGACCTGGTGTCCGATCAGCAGCCGGACCTCGCCCTGTTCGCAGTCACGGCGCGGGATCGGCGCACCAGCGAGGCGATCGGCGACATGTACACGGCCTCTCCGAAGACGCGCATCATCGTGCTGGCCATTGAGCGGGACGACGATGCCCAGATGCAGTTCCTGAAGGCGGGTGCCGCGGGCTGGCTCATCAAGTCGGTCGCCCTCGAAGTCCTCCCCCGCGTGCTTCGCGGCGTGCACGCCGGCGAGGCCGCCGTCCCCAGGGCAATGTGCAGGCGCGTCGTGAGCGAGGCGATCGGGCCCGGACGAGCGGACCGCAATCGGCTTCGCCCGGTCCGCAGCTCCCTGACGGGACGGGAGTGGGAGGTGGTCGATCTGCTCGCGGAGGGGGCGACAACGGCCGCGATCGCGGGGGAGCTGCAGCTCAGCCCGGAGACGGTTCGCACGCACATCAAGCACGTGTTCGGGAAGCTCGGGGTGCACTCGCGCGACGAGGCGGTGCGCCATGTGGAGCGGCTCCGCCGGGAGGGACCCGCGCCACGCCCCGAGAGGGACGGATCAGGCCCATTGCCGCAAGGTCAGTAGGGGTTTAACCCCGAATGGTCGGTGGGGGCCGATTCAATTACCGTAAACTGGGTACAGTTGCGTATCGGAGGAGAGACCTGAGGGGGGGCCGATGTGGGAATGCCCAAGCTCAAGCTCGACACGACTCACGTAGTCATCGCTGACTCGGATCCGCTCGCCCGGCGCGTCGTTCGTGACGCGCTGCAGGACCGCACCGGGTTCGTGATTCCCGCGGAGGCCTCGACGGGCTCCGAGGCCATCGAGCTCTCCCTCCACTACCGCCCCGACGTGACCTTGATGGAGACCTCGCTTCCCGGGGTCGATGGGCTCACCGCAACGCGACGGATCCACGAGCTGGCCCCCGAGGTTCGCGTCCTCATCCTGTCGCGAGACGACCAGGAGGACGTTCAGCTGCAGGCGCTGCAGGCCGGAGCCGCTGGATTCGTCTCCAAGAACGTTCCGGTCGAGACCGTGTCCCGGGTGGTGAAGAGCGTGGTGCGCGGTGAGGCCGCCGTGTCGCGGAAGCTGACGATGCGACTGGTCGAGCGGCTGCGTCATCTTCCGGAGGGCGGTGTGGGCATGCGGCCGGTGCAGAGCCCGCTGACCGAGCGCGAGTGGGAGGTCCTTGACCTTCTCTGCCAAGGGAAGAACACGAGGGAGATCGCCGAGACGCTGGTGCTCTGCGAGGAGACGGTCTACAGCCACTCCAAGAACGTCCTGCGAAAGCTCAACGTGCACACCCGCGAGGAGGCCGTGGCGGCTGCGACGCAGCTTCGCCAACCGATAGTCGGGCTCGCGGACAGCGCCGGAGCGGCCGGCGACACCCCGCCGGCACTGAAACTGGCCGAGAGCTCCAGCCGCTAGGCACCGGCCAGCTCAGCGGCGGGCGTGCCGCCGCCGATTGAGCTTCCTCCAGCCGAAGACTCCTCGCCGCGCCAGGCTGGTCATCGCCGGGACCCGGGACCCAGCGTGAATCAGCTTGAGGTAGGCGAGGGGAGGCAGCCGGCGGAGAAAGGAGGAGCGCCGGCGACTCATCAGCTCGGCCAGTCGCGGGGCGCCGAGGCGCGCATAGCGATCGACGTGCTCGAACCAAGCGGCGCTGTTGCGCGCGGCGCGCTGAGCCTCGACCAGGTCGCCCGATCGCTGCTTGCCGTACGCCCTGAGCGCCGAGGGGACGTCGACCTGGTCGCGGAGGGCGGTGGCGAGCCCGATCGCGTCCTCGAGCGCCAAGCGCGTGCCGGAGCCGATGGTGAAGTGGGTCGTGTGGGCGGCGTCTCCCATCAACGCCAGGTTGCCGTGGTACCAGCTGCGGTTGGTGACGGTCCGAAACTCGAGCCAGGGCGTGAGATCACGCGTTCCGACCTGGGGCTCGAGAGGGTGACCGTCCAGGCTCGCCTCGAAGATCTCCTCGAGGAGCCTCATGGTCCGATCCGGCGGCAGTCCGTCGAAGCCGAGGTCCCGCCAGGTCTCCGGCGAGGTCTCGACGATGAATGTGCTGCCCGCCGAATCGAAGCCGTAGGCGTGCGCCCAGACGAGCCCCGCCTCGGTGTTGACGAACGGGAAAGTGAACGAGTCGAACACCTTGCTCGTCCCCAGCCAGATGTAGCGGTTTCGACCGCGGACGACCCTCGTCCCGAAGTGAGGTGCTCGCTGTTGGCGCAGGTGGCTGTTCGCTCCGTCGCTCGCAACGACGAGGTCGCTGCCGGCAAGCTCTGAGACGTCTTCGGCTTCGCGGCCGAAGACGAGCTCCACTCCCACCGCCCGGGCCCGCTCGACCAGGATGTCGAGCAGCGTCTGCCGGCGCACGCTGTAGCCGTGGCCCGGCTCGCGGATCGGCGGTGCGGCATCGACCCGCAGGGTCAGGTCGGACCAGCGGAACGCATTGGCGCGGACCTGACGCGCCGTCTCCGGATCGGTTCCCTCGAGATCTTCGAGCAGCCCGTCCCAGAAGACGACTCCCCACCCGTAGGTGGTCCCCTCGCGGCCTCTCTCGATCACGGTGACCGCATGGTCAGGGCCGAGGCGCTTCGCGAGGATTGCGAAATACAGCCCTGCGGGACCGCCTCCCACACAGGTGATCTTCCTCCCCACCCCCCGGAGGCTAGACCCTCCTAGATTTGAGGGATGACCACGGCCCGCTGGCTGAACACCGGGAGGCTGTCGGCGCGGGAGGTGGAGCGCTGGGCTGAGCTTGGACGCGCGGCCGCGTGCCCGAATCCGTTCTATGAGCCCGACTTCGTCCTTCCCGCCCTCGAGCATTTCGGGGGGAGGGAGCTCGAACTGCTCGTCGCTCTGGACCACGCCGGCGGCTGGGTGGGGCTCATGCCGGTCGAGCGGCGGCGACGCTGGGGGCGACTCCTCGGCGCGGCGCTGACGGGCTGGAAGCATGTGCACTGCTTCCTCGAGTCACCGCTGCTAGCGCGCGGCTCGGAGGACGTCGCCGCCGAGGCGATGCTTCGCGAGGCGCGCCAGGAGGCGCCGCTCATCGCCTTCGACCGCCTCCCGGTCGACGGCCCTGCGGCAGCGGCCCTCGCCTCGGCCTGTCGCGGGATCGGCGCGAAGCCGATCATCTGGAAGACGTTCGAGCGGGCGGCGCTGAAGCGGCGCCCGGAGGACGATTACGTTCGCTCGACCGTGGGCAGCAAGCACTTCCGCGACCTGCGGCGAAAGGGCAGGAAGCTCGAGAGCAAGCTCGGCGAGCTGGCGGTCGTCGAGCGCGCCGGCGATCCACAGGCCGTAGAGGACTTCCTCACGCTCGAAGCGTCCGGCTGGAAGGGCGATGCGGGCACGGCGCTGGCGGGCGGCCCGGGAGCCGGGTTCTTCCGGGCAATCTGCGAACGGTTCGCCGACGGGGAGCGCCTCCAGATGCTCGCGCTGCAGGCGGGGGATCGGGTCGTCGCGATGCAATCCGCCCTGAAAGCAGGCGAAGGCCTCTTCTGCTTCAAGATCGCGTACGACGAGTCGCTGGGACGATTCTCGCCGGGGACGCGGCTCATGGCGGAGACCGCCAGCGAGTTCCACCGCCGCTCGGAGCTGCAATGGGTCGACTCCTGCGCGAAGCCCAACAGCGAGCCGATGGAGCGCCTCTGGCCGGACCGCCGGGAGCTGTCGACCATCCTGGTCCCGGGGGCGGGCGCGAAGGGTGGAGCCGTGTCACTCGAGGCCAAGGTCGCCGCGCGGCTCAGGGCGGCACTCCGCTCGGGTGAGAACGGGCACCGGCCGGCGCCGGTCTCTACGGCAGGTTGACGCTGACGCTGACGCCGGGGAGGTCGCCTACGGGCGTCTTCAGCGACGGCACCGTCACCGAGATCTGCGGCGAGCTCTGGGATGGCGTCGAGGACTGGGTTGGCGATGACTCGGAAGGTGACGACGATGACTGCTGCTGCGGGGGCACCGTCACCGACGGAAGCTTCGGGAGCTTTGGGAGATTGAGGGGCGGCGGTTGCGGAGCGCTGGGCCCGGACGACGGAGCCGTCGGCTTGGACGAGGTCGGGGGATCCTGGCGGCCGCCGCCTCCGGGTTGCGGGGATGGATCCGCGGGCCGATGCGGCATGCGGGCCTCGGGACGGCTGTCCATCGGGGCCTGCGACTCCGCCGGCTGGCCGGGACTACCCAGCGACGTTTGACGATCCACCTGCCCAGCCTTGATGTCGGGGCCTCGTTTCGCGACGGGCGTCAGCGCAGCCGTCGGGTCGAGCGAACCGAGATCGGCGAATGGCTGCGAAGGATCCGCGGGATCAGCGCCCGCGGCAAACGCGAACCCGGGGAAACCCGATGAGCGATTGCCGCCGTCGCCCCCGGAGACCAGCCCGCCGACGATCGCCAGGCCGCAGGCGACGAGAACGGTGATCCAGGCGACCCGGATGGACGCCAGGCCGGCGAGCTTGATTTCGGACGCACCCTTCACCGTGGCGACAGTGTCCGCACTTACCGAATTCTCGCCCAGGAGAGTTCCTCCCCAGCGGCGGCGCGAGCCGGTCAGATCCATACCCCGGGGCCAGAGCGGCGCCGACGGCCGGTGAACCTCTACCTGAGCCCGAGGGTCTGAGGACCGGGCCCTGATCGCGGCGCTCGCGGTCGGCGCACCCGGCGTGGAATAGTCCGCTCGTGCCACCGATTCGGACGATCGAGCTGAGGGCCGGCGGGCTCACGCTCGCGGACGTCGTCGCGGTCGCGAGGGAGGACGCCCAGGTCGAGCTCGCGGACGACGCCCGCGAGGCGATGCGGGAGAGCGCGGCGATCGTGGAGCGGCTCGCCGCCTCCGCGGAGCCAGCGTATGGCGTCTCCACGGGCTTCGGATCGCTCGCCACCACGCCGATCCCGGCCGAGCGCCGGGATCAGCTGCAACGCGCCCTGATCCGCTCGCATGCCGCCGGGATGGGCGAGCCGGTCGAGCGGGAGGTCGTCCGGGCGATGATGCTGCTGCGGGCGCGGTCGCTCGCGATGGGATATTCGGGAGCGAGGCCGGAGGTCGCCGAGACGATCGTGGAGATGGTGAACGCCGGGGTCACCCCGGTGGTGCCCGAGCACGGGTCCCTCGGCGCCAGCGGCGACCTCGCGCCGCTCGCGCACTGCGCCCTCGCCCTGATCGGCGAGGGTGAGATCGTGGATGCGGGCGGGGCCACGCGACCCGCCGCCGAGGCCCTGGCCGAGGCCGGGATCGAGCCCGTGACGCTGCGCGCGAAGGAGGGCCTGGCGCTGATCAACGGCACCGACGGCATCCTCGCCATGCTGGTCCTCGCCGTCGAGGAACTGCGCGCGCTCCTTAGCGTCGCCGATCTGACCGCCGCGATGTCCGTCGAGGCCCTGCTCGGAACCGATCGCGCCTTCGCGGAGGACCTGATCTCGCTGCGGCCGCAGCCCGGGCAGGCGGAGAGCGCCGCGAACATGCGTCGCCTACTCGACGGTTCGCCGATCGTCGCCAGCCACCGCGAGGACGACCCCCGCGTCCAGGACGCCTACTCGCTGCGCTGCGCCCCCCAGGTGAACGGCGCCGCCCGGGACGCCCTCACCTACGCCGACGGCGCAGCGAAGGCGGAGCTCCGTTCCGCGATCGACAACCCGATGGTGCTGCCCGACGGCCGGGTCGAGTCGTGCGGGAACTTCCACGGCGCGCCCCTCGCCCTGGCCTGCGACCTGCTCGCGATTGCGATCGCGGACGCGAGCGCGATCGCCGAGCGCCGGACGGACCGGCTGCTGGACCCGAGCCGCTCGGAGGGCCTGCCGCCGTTCCTCGCCGAGGACCCGGGGGTCGACTCGGGGCTGATGATCGCCCAGTACACCCAGGCCGCGATGGTCGCCGAGAACCGCAGGCTCGCGACCCCAGCCGGCGTCGACTCGCTGCCGACCAGCGCGATGCAGGAGGACCACGTCTCGATGGGCTGGGGGGCGGCCAGGAAGCTGCGGACCGCCGTGGACAATCTTCGGCGCATTCTCGCGGTCGAGGCGGTCTGCGCCGCGCGGGCGCTCGAGTTGCGCGCTCCCCTCGAGCCCGGAGCCGGGACCGGCGCCGCCCTCGCGGCGATTCGCTCCGCCGGTGTGCCGGGGCCGGGCGCGGACCGCCATCTCGCTCCCGAGCTCGCGGCGGCGGAAGGGCTGATCGCGGATGGCGGGCTCACGGAGGCCGTCGAGGCCAGGATCGGGACGCTGCGGTGAGCGGCCCCCGCCCGGTGCGAGCGCCCCGCGGGACCGAGCTCTCCGCCAGGGGCTGGCAGCAGGAGGCGGCGCTGCGCATGCTGATGAACAACCTCGACCCGGAGGTGGCCGAGGATCCCGACCAGCTGGTCGTGTACGGCGGCACCGGGCGGGCGGCGCGTTCGTGGGACGCCTTCGACGCGATCGTTCGGTCGCTCCGCGAGCTGGGCGACGACGAGACCCTGCTGGTCCAGTCGGGCAAGCCGGTCGGCGTCTTCCGCACCCACGAGTGGTCGCCGCGCGTCCTGATCGCGAACTCGAACCTGGTCGGAGACTGGGACAACTGGGACGAGTTCCGGCGCCTGGAGGCCGAGGGCCTGACGATGTACGGGCAGATGACCGCCGGGTCGTGGATCTACATCGGCAGCCAGGGAATCGTCCAGGGCACCTACGAGTGCTTTGCGGAGATCGCGCGGCGCCGCTTCGACGGATCCCTCGCCGGCACGATCTCCCTGACGGCGGGTCTCGGCGGCATGGGCGGAGCCCAGCCCCTGGCGATCACGATGAACGGCGGGGTGGCGCTGTGCCTCGAGGTCGATCCGGCCCACCTGCGGAGGCGGATCGAGACCCGCTACCTCGACGAGGAGGCGGACGACCTCGAGGACGCGATCGCCCGCTGCGAGGCGGCCAAGCGCGAGCGGCGCGCCCTCAGCGTGGGGCTGGTCGCCAACGCGGCGGACGCGCTGCCCGAGCTCCGAAAGATGGGCTTCGAGGCGGACATCGTCACCGACCAGACAAGCGCCCACGATCCGCTCAACGGCTACGTCCCCAACCTGATGACGCTGGATCAGGCGCTGCAGCTGCGGGAGGAGGACCCGGGCGAGTACGTGAAGCGCTCCCGCGCCGCCATCGCGGCCCACTGCGCGGCGATGGTCGGCTTCCTCGACGGCGGCGCCGAGGTCTTCGACTACGGCAACAGCCTGCGGGCCGAGGCCGAGCTCGGCGGGTTCGAGCGGGCCTTCGCCTATCCCGGCTTCGTCCCCGCCTACATCCGCCCGCTCTTCTGCGAGGGCAAGGGACCATTTCGATGGGTCGCCCTGTCGGGCGACCCCGCCGACATCGAGGCGACCGACCGAGCGGTGCTCGAGAAGATCCCCGGCGACGAGCCGCTGCGGCGCTGGATCGAGCTTGCCGGCGAGAGGATCGCCTACCAGGGGCTGCCGGCGCGGATCTGCTGGGCGGGGTACGGGGAGCGCGCCCGCCTCGGACTTCGCTTCAACGAGCTGGTCCGCTCCGGAGAGGTCTCGGCGCCGATCGTGATCGGCCGTGACCACCTCGACTCCGGCTCGGTCGCCTCGCCCTACCGCGAGACGGAGTCGATGGCCGACGGCTCCGACCCGATCGCCGACTGGCCCCTCCTCAACGCCCTCGTCAACACGTCGGCCGGCGCCTCCTGGGTGAGCATCCACGACGGCGGTGGCGTCGGCATCGGGCGCTCGCTCCACGCCGGGATGGTCTGCGTCGCGGACGGCACCGACCTCGCCGCCGAGAAGCTCGAGCGGGTCCTCACCACCGATCCCGGGACCGGGGTGATGCGACACGCGGACGCCGGCTACGAGCGGGCGGTCGACGTCGCCGCCGAGCGCGGCGTCCGGCTTCCGATGCAGGACCGAGGGTGAGCGTCCGCGAGGTCGTCGAGATCGGCGATCCCGTCCTGCGCGAGCGCGCCAGGGAGCTGAGCGCCGAGGAGATCTCCTCCCCGCAGATCCAGGGGCTGATCGACGACCTGATCGAGACCAAGCGCGCCACGAACGGCGCCGGGATCGCCGCCAACCAGGTCGGCGAGGCGGTCCGGGTCGCGATCGTCGAGGTGGAGGAGCACAACCCACGCTACCCCTACAAGCCGCCGCACCCGCTGACGGTGATCATCAACCCCGCGATCGAGCCGCTGAGCGACGAGAAGGTCGAGATCAACGAGGGCTGTCTCTCGGTGCCCGACCTGCGCGGCAGTCTCGAGCGGCACCTCGCGATTCGGGTCCGCTACCTCGATCGCAACGGCGCCGAGCACGAGGAGGTGAAGCGCGGGCTCACCGCGGGAACCTTCCAACACGAGGTCGATCACCTCGACGGCATCCTCTTCGTCGACCGCGCGGACCCGCGGACGTTCGCCACCTGGGAGCAGTTCGACCGCTATCAGCGCGAGGAGTTCGTGCGCCGGGTGACACGGCTCGAGCAGGAGCTCGGGACGTGAGCCCGGTGGAGGCTCTCTGGTGCGAGCTCGCCTGGCTCGGGGGCGAGCAGGCGGAGGCGGGCGTCGTGATCGGCCTCGAGGACGAGCGAATCGCCTCCGTCGCGGCCGGGGTGTCGGAGCCGCCGGCCAGGGCGACGACCCTCGCCGGGCTGACGATCCCGGGGATGGCCAACGCCCACTCCCACGCCTTCCAGCGGGCCATGCGTGGGCGCGTTCAGGCCGAGCGCGGGGACTTCTGGACCTGGCGCCGGCGGATGTACGAGATCGCCGAGTCGATCGAGCCCGACGCCTATCTCGCCCTGGCCCGCGCGACCTTCGCTGAGATGGCGCTCGCCGGCATCACCGCGGTCGGCGAGTTCCACTACCTCCACCACGCTCCCGGCGGCGTGCGATACGCGGACTCGAACGCGATGGGCAGGGCCGTGATCGAGGCGGCGCGCGAGGCGGGGATCCGCATCACCCTGCTCGACACCTGCTATCTCCACGGCGGGATCGGGCGGGAGCCGGAGGGCGCCCAGCTCCGCTTCTCGGATGGCACCGCCGATCAGTGGGCCGAGCGCATCGACGGGCTCGAGCCGACCGGGAGGGCGCGCCTCGGCGCGGCGATCCACAGCGTCCGGGCGGTCGATCCCGAGGCGGCGGCCCGGGTGGCGCAGGTCGCCGCCGAGCGCTCCTGGCCGCTGCACGCCCACGTCTCCGAGCAACCGGCCGAGAACGAGGACTGCCGGGCCGCCTACGGAACGAGCCCGACCGGGCTGCTCGCCGAAGCGGGCGCCCTGACGGAGCGCTTCACCGCCGTTCACGCCACCCATCCAGTCGACGACGACTTCCCCCTGCTGGGGGCCAACGACTGCCGGGTGTGCCTCTGCCCGACCACCGAGCGCGACCTGGCTGACGGCGTCGGGCCCGCGCGTCGCCTCTCCGAGCACGGGATCGGGCTCTGCCTGGGCACCGACTCGCACGCCGTGATCGACATGTTCGAGGAGGCGAGGGCGGTGGAGCTGGACGAGCGGCTCGCCAGCGGGCTGCGCGGAGGACATTCCGCCGCCCCGCTGCTGGCGGCCGCGACCGCGACCGGCTGCGCCGGCATCGGCTGGCCGGAGGGGGGCCGGATCGAGGCTGGGTCGCTCGCCGACCTGGTGACGGTCGGGCTCGACTCGGTGCGCCTGGCGGGCGCCTCGCCGGAGCACGCGCTCGAGTCGGTGGTGTTCGCAGCGACCGCCCAGGACGTGCGCAACGTGATCGTGGGCGGGGAGTTCGTGGTCCGCGACGGCGTCCATCTCCACCTTGACGTCGCCGCCGAGCTGGCCGCTGCGATCGAGGGGCTGCCCTGATGAGCACGCTGGCGATCGACGACATCGGCCTGCTGGTCACCAACGACCCCGCGCTCGGCGAGGGCCCCCTGGGCGTCGTCCGCGGCGCGGCGCTCATCTTCGAGGACGGGCGGGTCACCGCGGTGGAGCGTGCCGGCACAGCCGCCGACGAGCGCTTCGACGCGGGCGGCCGCTGCGTGATCCCGGGCTTCGTCGACAGCCACACCCACCTCGTGTTCGCGGGCGACCGAGCCGAGGAGTTCGCCGCGCGGCTGGCGGGGAAGCCGTACGAGGCGAGCGGGATCCGCGTCACCACCGAGGCCACCAGGGCGGCCGGTGACGGCGAGCTGCGGACGCTCGCCGAGCGCAGGCGAGCCGAAGGAGCGCGGGCGGGGATCACCCAGGTGGAGATCAAATCCGGCTACGGACTCGACGTCGACACCGAGCATCGGCTCTGCGAGATAGCGGCGGGCCTGACCGACGAGGTCACGTTCCTGGGCGCCCACGCCGTGCCGCCGGAGTACGAGGGCCACGCCGACGAGTACGTCGAGCTCGTCCGCGGCGAGATGCTCGCCGCCTGCGCGCCGTTTGCGCGCTGGATCGACGTCTTCTGCGAGCGGGGAGCCTTCGACGAGGACCAGTCCCGGGCGGTGCTGGAGGCGGGGCGCGCGGCGGGGCTCGGCCTGCGCGTGCACGGCAACCAGTTGGGGCCTGGACCGGGGATCCGGCTGGCCGTCGAGCTGGGCGCCGCCTCGGTGGACCACTGCACCTACTTCGACGACGCGGACGTCGAGGCGCTGGCGGGGGGCGACACCGTCGCCACCTTCCTCCCCGCCACCGACTTCTCGACCCGCCAGCCCTACCCGGACGCGCGCCGGATGATCGATGCCGGTGTAAGCGTCGCGATCGCCACCAACACCAACCCCGGGTCGAGCAACACCACCTCGATGGGCTTCTGCATCGCCCTCGCGGTCCGCGACATGGGGATGACGGTCGACGAAGCTCTGCGGGCGGCGACCCTCGGGGGCGCCGACGCCCTGCGTCGCGAGGACATCGGCCGGCTCGCGCCCGGGGCTCGGGCCGACGCGATGGTGCTGGACGCGGCGTCCTACATCGACTTCGTCTACCGCCCCGGGGTGCCGCTGGTGGCCGCGAGCTTCACGGCCGGCACTCAGGCTTCGAGGACGACCGCCAGTCCCTGACCGACCCCGATGCAGAGCGCGGCCATGCCCCAGCCACCGCCGCGGCGGTGGAGCTCGTGGGCGAGGCCGGCGAGGACGCGCACGCCCGACGCTCCCAGCGGATGCCCGATCGCGATCGCCCCTCCGTTCGGGTTCATCCGCTCGACCTCGACCCCCTCCCAGCCGGCCAGGTCGGCCAGGCACTGGGAGGCGAAGGCCTCGTTCAGCTCGATGACCGAGACGTCGTCCCAGCCGATCCCGGCGCGCTCCAGGGCCCTGTTCGCCGCCTCGACGGGAGCGATGCCGAAGATGTCGGGGTCGACGGCGTGGACGCCGCGACCCGCGATCCGGGCGAGCGGCTCGCGCCCGAGCGCCGAGGCGGTCGCCTCGTCGGCGATCAGCGCCGCCCCGGCACCGTCGTTGAGCGGCGAGGAGTTCCCGGCGGTGACGGTGCCGCCCTCCTTGAAGGCGGGCCGCAGCTTGGCGAGCTTCTCCAGGCTCGTGTCCGTGCGAATCCCCTCGTCGCGCTCCAGCTCGGTGCCCGGCACCGGGACGACCCACTCCGTGTAGAAGCCGTCTTCCCAGGCTCTGGCGGCGTTCCGGTGGCTGCGGAGCGCGAACTCATCCTGCGCCTCCCGGTCGATCTTCCAGCGCTCGGCGATCAGCTCGGCGCTCTCCCCGAGCGAGATCGTCCACCGCTCGGGCATCTCGGGGTTGACCATCCGCCAGCCGAGCGTGGTCGAGAACATCTGCTCGTGGGAGCGGTCGAAGCCGCGCTCGGGCTTCAGCACCACCCAGGGAGCCCGGCTCATGGACTCGACCCCGCCGACCAGGACCCGCGAGGCATCCCCGGTCTCGATCGCCCGGCTCGCCTGGATGGCCGCCTCGAGGCTGGAGGCGCAGAGCCTGTTCACCGTGGCCCCCGGCACGCTGGTGGGCAGGCCCGCGAGGAGCGCCGCCATCCGAGCGACGTTCCGGTTCTCCTCCCCGGCACCGTTCGCGTTGCCGAATGAGACGTCATCGATCGTCTCGGGGTCGAGATCCGGCGAGCGCTCGAGAAGCGCGCGGACGACGTGTGCCCCGAGGTCGTCCGGGCGGACCTGCGACAGCCCCCCGGCGTAGCGTCCGAAGGGGGTCCTGATCGCGTCGATGACGTAGGCGTCGGCCATGGCTCAGTCCGGAATCCTGGCGAAATCTAGACCGGGGTGATAGAGGTAGGCCGTGATCTCAACCGTCGCCGTGGGCACGGATGGCTCAGAGACGGCTGGTGAGGCGGTGAAGCAGGCGGCGGAGTTCGCCGAGCGCTTCGACGCGAAGCTGGTCCTGCTGAGCGCGTTCAAGGACGGGCCGCCACCTCCGGACGCGAGCGAGGCCGATTGGTCCTACAGCCCGGCGGCGCAGCTCCGGGGGCTGCTCTCCCGGACCGAGGACGAGCTGAATCGGCGCGGCCTCGAGTGCACGACCGCGGTCGAGGAGGGCGATCCGGCGGAGGTGCTGGTGCGGCTCGCCGATGAGTGCGGCGCTGACGTGCTGGTGATCGGCAACAGGGGAATGCAGCGACGGGTGCTGGGCAGCGTCCCCAACTCCATCACCCACAAGGCCGGCTGCTCGGTCTTCGTCGTCAAGACGACCTAGCCAGGTGCAGTTCAAATCCTCGTCAAGCGGGTAACCCAGGTCTCACCGCCAGCGCGAAAGGCGCAGCTGGCACGGAAGCCGAGGAGTGACGAGAACCATGGCCCAGACAACGCGGTCTTCGAGCACGCGTTCACGGCGGACCGGCTCGAGGTCAACCAGGTCGACGAGCCGAAACGGCTCGTCCAGTAAGCCGAGAAGCGGCAACTCGCGAGCGGGAAGCACGCGAAGCCGAAGCAGCTCCACGCGGACGAAGTCCCGCTCGAGCTCATCGAATGGTCCCGTCGGCAAGGCCGGCGAGAAGGTCGCGGCCGTCGCGTCGAAGGCGACGCCGGACACCGCCACCGTCCGGAAGACCGGCAAGAGCGTGAGCAATCTGGCGTCGAAGGCGAAGACTCCACTGCTCGCGGGCGGAGCCGCGCTGGCCGGGGTGGCGGGTGGCATCGCCTTGAAGAGCCGCACGGCGTCGAAGCGGCGGACCGGCCGGTTCCGGAGTGTTCAGCTGCCGAAGGCGCTCAAGAACATCGACGTCGAGCAGGTGATCGACGCCGGGCGCCAGGTGCGCGCCATCGGCGAACAGGTCGGCGACGTCGCCGACACCGCCGCGAGGACACGCAAGAAGCACAAGTAGCTCGCGATCAGCGCCGCACGGCCTCGAGCAGCTCCCCGTAGGAGCGGACCAGCGCGGCTCGCTCCTCGGCGATCAATGGGCTGGCGGGATCGCAGCCCTGGTCAACCCAGCGGTCTGAGTGGATCATCGCCAGGGCTCGCTGCTCGGCCGCGACCCGGACCTCCTCGGGCGGCACGGAGTAGACGTACGCATAGAGGGACCTGAGCGCGCCGACCAGCTCGCGGACGTCGACCCGATCGCCATCGTGCTGCAGCTCCCGGTGGGCGCGCCACCACTCCACCTCGAGGCGGGCGGCCTCCGTGGGGTCGAAGTCCTCGCCGGAGCGGTCGCGAACGAGCTCGTAGAAGCGGCGCATGTAGTCGCGGGCGGCGTCCGGATCGTTGTCCGGATACGGCGCCCAGACCTGGTTGGCTCGGAGGACCCACCAGCCGCCGCGCAGGGTCGCCGGCCGGGACAGCCCGAAGCTCGCGCGTGTGAGGCCGAACGCCGCGCGCAGGAAGGTCGGCCAGCGGCGCCGGTAGTAGGCGACCCAGGCCGCGCACTCGAGCGCGCCGACGCGCACCGGGTCGAAGGACCTCATGTCCGTCATTCCGCCGACCTCAGGAATTCCTCGAGCCGCTCGTTGTAGGGATCACCTGTGGAGGGAACGGTGTGGCCGCGGCCGCGGATCACCTCGCGCTCGGCGGAGAGCGCCTCGGCGAGGGCGTCACAGACGGCCTCGAAGGCGAGCGAGTGACCGCCGGAGAGAACCAGCACCGGGAAGTCCGACGCGGCCAGCCGCTCCAGCGGGATCTCCGCCTCCCATGAGGGCCGCTCGCGCTTGAGCAGCTTGACGCCGTGCATCAGCTCGTCCGGGAGCTGGTCGGGTGTCCCGTAGGCGGACCCCGCTCCGCCCCGGAAGAGCTTCAGGAATTCCTCCGAGGGGATGGATTCGGCGTTGGCGAAGAGCAGCTCGCCGTTGGCGATCATCTCGTCGACCTCCGGGGTCCCCTCCGCGATCCGGAGACAGCCTGGCTCGGAGACCGTGAGGGAGCGGACTGCGTCGGGCCGCTCCGCCGCGGCGAGCAGTGCGATCACCGAGCCGTAGGAATGGCCGACCAGGTGCGCCCCGTCGCCGAGCAGCTCGGCGAACATCGGCGCCTCGATCTCGAAGTCGTTGCGCTCCAGCGGCGCGCTCTCGCCGAAGCCGGGGCGGCTCGGGATGATCAGGGTCCAGCGCCCGGCGAGCTCGCGCTGCTTCCTCCAGGTGAGCGAGGGGCCGACGATGTCGCCGTGCACGAAGACGATCGGCGGCCCCTCGCCGAGCCGCTCAACGGCGAGCATGCCGCCTCAGCTCGAGCAGATGGTCGCGGAACCCGACCCCGAATCCCGTCGGCTTGCCGCGGTAGTTCCGGATCAGGCTCGGCCCGGCGTGGCAGGTCCAGCCGCCCTTCGCGTCCCAGGCCCAGCCGAGATAGGAGATCCGCCGCCGGTCCGCCCAGCGCATCCACTTGTCGATGTAGTCATGGCGGCAGTCGGTCTGCCCGAGCTCGCCGACCACCACCGGGACCCTGGCCGCGGCCGCCGCGATCGCCCGCTTGCAGCCGCGCAGGCACGGCGCCAGGTGGTGGCCGTAGTTGTGCTCGGAGGCGACCAGCTGCCCGAGCGGATCGCTCGGCTCGTGGGCGAGCCAGCCCGAGAGGTCGCGCGCGTAGTCCACCCCGCCGAGCATCAACGGCTGCGTCGCGCCGGTGGAGCGCACGGCGTCGACGAGCTCCTGCATTCCGGCGGCGCGGTAGGCGGGGTGGCGCTCCGAGAAGCGGCCCCCGGCCGGCACGTCGCAGCCCGCCAGCCAGCAGTCCCAGGAGATGTCGTGCGGCTCGTTGTAGAGGTCGAAGACGAGGGAGCGGTTGTAGGCGAAGTGCGCCGCGACCGAGGTCCAGAAGGCCGGTGACTGATCCGCGTCCGCCATCGGGATGATGCCGAGCGCCCGCTGCCCGGCCGGAGCCGCCACGTGCTCGTCGATGACGACGTACAGCCCGGCCCGGTTCAGGCGGGCCACGAAGCCGTCGATCGCCGCCCGGTACGCGGACCCGGCGAGCGTCGCCCTCACCCCATCGGTCCCGAGCCAGCAGTCGGGGTTGAGGGGCACGCGCACGGCGTTGATCCCCCACCTCTTCATCGCCATGATGCTGCGCATGCCGGTCGGGCCGTCGAAGAACCCGTAGCCCTCGGCGCAGGCGTACTCCGAGCCGCTCCTGCTGACGCCCAGCAGCCGCAGCGTGCGCCCCGAATCGTCCACCAGCCGGTTCCCGGACACGCTCAAGCCGAGCGCCGAGGCGGTGGTGGGCGACGAAATGGCGCCCGCGCAGAGAGCGAGCATGACGATGCGTAGCAACCGCGCCATTGCCTGACAAACCCTACGATCAGCGCGGATGAAGCTGGTCATCCAGATCCCCTGCCTGAACGAGGAGGAATCGCTCCCCCGGCTGCTGGCCGAGCTGCCCCGCGAGGTCCCGGGCTTCGACGCGGTCGAATGGCTCGTCGTCGACGACGGATCCACCGACGAGACGGTCGAGGTCGCCCGGCGCCACGGCGTCGACCACCTCGTCAGGCTGACCACTCACAAGGGCCTGGCGACGGCGTTCCAGGCCGGCCTCGACGCCGCGCTCAAGCTCGGCGCTGACGTGATCGTCAATACCGACGCCGACAACCAGTACCGCTCGGAGGACATCCCCAGGCTGGTCGAGCCGATCCTGGCGAGGCGCGCCGACATGGTGATCGGCGACCGCCAGGTGAAGAGCATCGACCACTTCTCGCCGAACAAGAAGCTGCTTCAGCGTCTCGGCAGCTGGGTCGTCCGGCTCGCGTCCGACACGGACGTGCTCGACACGACCTCCGGCTTCCGGGCCTACAACCGCGAGGCGGCCCTTCAGCTGATCGTGGTCTCCCGCTACACGTACACGCTCGAGAGCCTGATCCAGGCGGGCAAGATGTCGGTCGCCCTCGAGGACGTCCCGATCTCCACCAACCCGACCGATCGGGAGTCGCGGCTGTCCGGCTCGACCTCGGCCTACGT
>DATBHQ010000135.1:0-5206 GCA_036557385.1 Solirubrobacterales bacterium
ATCACGTCGTCGACCATTCCTCGAGTATCGGGCCAGAACCGCAGCGCCCAGCGCGGCACCATGCCCCCCTGGCTGTGGCCGATGATCGAGATCCGCCGGCCGGCTCGCTGGTGCATCGTCCGGATCGCGTTGACGACGTACCCGCCGGCGACCTGGATGTCCGCCATGGAGTTGCCCGGAAGCTCTACCGAGCACCACGGGATGCCGAGCTTGGTCAGCGCCGGCTCCCAGTTCCAGGAGAAGTCGGCGCGCGGGTTGACCGTGGTACCGGGCACGAGCAGGACCGGCGCCCGCTCCCCGGCTGCGAGATCGCCGCTGCAAACGAGGCTCCAGTCGAGCCTGTCCGGCGGGACGCTCAGCGGCGGGCCCGGCTGATCGACCGGCGCATAGGTGATCGCGCTCGCCGCCGCCGGCATTGCCAGCAGGCCCATCGCGATCACTGCCACCAGCGCTCTCCTCACCGGAGCGAAATTACCAACTTCTCGGTAGCAAGCGCGTAGCTACCTTTTGACGAGCGATGGAAGCGAATCAGCTGCCTCACGATCTCGAGCCGATCCACCCCGGCTCCGGCCGCGATCGGGGCCTTTTGAAGCGCATCGGCGGGGCGCTCGCCGCCGTCGGCCTGCTGATCGCGAAGCTCGGCGCGAAGGCGAAGCTCCTGCTGGTCGCGCTCCCGAAGCTGAAGCTGCTCACGACTTCGGGCTCGATGCTCGTCTCGATCGTCGCCTACCAGTTGATCTTCGGCTGGCTCTTCTCGATCGGCTTCGTCCTGCTGCTGCTCCTGCACGAGCTCGGCCATGTCTTCCAGCTCCGCCGAGAGGGCATCAAGGCCTCGGCGCCGATGTTCATCCCCTTCCTCGGCGCCGTGATCTCCGCCAAGTCGATGGGCGATGACGCCGCGGCGGAGGCGCGCG
This sequence comes from Solirubrobacterales bacterium, assembly GCA_036557385.1. Taxonomy (GTDB): domain Bacteria; phylum Actinomycetota; class Thermoleophilia; order Solirubrobacterales; family 70-9; genus DASUPK01. The sequence continues at coordinate 915 of DATBHQ010000135.1, forward strand.
TTGGGCTCGCCGGTCCGATCCTCGGCTCGATCGCCACGCTCGCACCGCTCGGGATCTGGATCGCCACCGGGAGCCACCTCTGGCAGGCGCTGGCCTTCATCGGCTTCTTCATCAACCTCTTCAACCTGCTGCCTATCCTGCCGCTGGACGGCGGGCGCGCGATGGCAGCGCTCTCCCCCTGGGTCTGGCTGCTGGGCATCGCCGGCCTGGTGGCGATGGCATTCCTCTTCCCCAGCCCGATCGTGGTGCTCATCTTGCTGCTCGGCGGCATTGAGAGCTGGCGGCGCTGGAAGGAGCGCAACACGCCCGCCGGCCGTGCCTACCACCGGATCCCGACGCGCACCCGGGTCCTGGTCGCGGCGACCTACCTGGCGCTGATCGTCGCGCTGGCGATCGGCGTCTCGGCGACGCACCTGCCGCGCGGCCTCTCCGACGTCTAGAGCGTCAGCCTGTCCTTGACGCCGCTGACGAACTCGAGCGGCATGCCGGGCACGTCGGCGAGGTCGTCCACCGACTTGAAGCCGTGCTGGCGCTCGCGGTAGGTGATCACGCGGGTCGCCTGGGTCACCGAGAAGCCGAGGTCCCGCAGCTCCTCGAACGTGGCGCTGTTGAGGCTGGTGCGGTCGCCGAGGTCGACCTGCTCGACGTCCCTGGCCTCGGGCTCGGACCGGGGGGTCGCATCCTGATCGCTCTCATCCGCCTCGCGGCCGGAACCGGTGCCGAGGATCGCACCCACGGTGCGGCCCAGGATGCCGCTGCCCCCTTCCGGATCGCTCGCATCGGGCGGTGTCTCCGTCGCTGACGAGGGCTCGGGGGACGGCGGCTCGGGCGGCGACGGCGGCTCGGGGGACGACGGCCGCTCGGGCGGGGTGGCGGTTCCCGGTGCGTGAGGAGGCGAGGGGACAGCCGGCTCGGGCGGCGTGCTTCCGCCGACCTCGCGCGCGGCGCGGAGGCTGGTCGCCGCCGCGGCCTCGGCCTCACGGGCCTTGCGCTCGGCCTCGCGTGCCCTCTCCTCGGCGGCGCTGACGCGCTCGAGCACCTCCCGGAGCCTGCGCTCGCGCTCCGCCTCCTCGACCTTGAGCTGAGCGAGCCGCTCCGCGCGCGCCGCCCGCTCCTCGGCCTGCTTGGCCCGCTTCTCGATCTCCTCGAGGCGCCGGTAGGCGTCCTCCATGGCGCGCTCGGTCTTCTGCCGCTCCGCCTGCATGCGGGCCTCGGCCTGCTCCACCTCGCTCGAGAGGTCAGCCTGACCCGGGTCGAGCTCCGCGGCGGCGGGCTCCTCGGGCTCGGGCTCGGGCGGCGGAGGGGATGCATCGAAGCTGTGGCGCTCCTCCGCCTCGGCGCGAACGCGCTCCTCGGCCTCGCGGCGAGCCTGCGCCGAGGCCTCGGCGACCCGGGCGTCGGCCTCCCGGCGTGCCTGCTCGATCGCCTCGCGGGTCCTCTCCTCCACCTCGCGGCGCACGCGCTCGGACTCCTCCTTCGCGCGCTCCTCGGCCTCCTGGCGCAGGCGCTCGGCCTCTTCCCGCACCCGCTCCTCGACCATCTGGCGGGCCTCCTCCTCCGCCTGCCGCCGAGCCTGCTCGGCCGCCATCCTGATCAGCTGCTCGGTCTCCTCCTCGGCGCGCTGGGTCCGGTCCTCCGCCTCGCGCTCGAGCTGCTCCGCCCTCCTCAGGCGCTCGTCGACCTCGCGCTGAATCCGCTCCTCCTCGCGATCAGCGGAGAGTGGCACGGCCGACTCGGGCTCGATCGCGGAGGGCTCCGGAACCGAGTCGAATGGCCGCGCTGGTGAGGTGTCCGGGGGGAGCGACTCCTCGGCCGGCACGGGATCGTCGGCCGGCGGCTCGGAGACCGGGGGCTCGGATGCCGGTGGCTCCGTCGTCGACGGCTCGGATGCCGATTGCTCCGGTGTCGACGAGTCGGGCACGGGTGGCTCGGACGCCGGGGGGTCCCAGGACGGGTGCTCGGGCGCCGCGATCTCGAAGGCCGGCGGCTCGGTCGTCGGCGGCTCCCAGGACGGCTCCTGCCCAGGTGCCGGTGGCTCGGGTGTCTGCGTGGCGCCCCCGCCTTCGCCCTCTCGCGACAGCGCGTCGATCTGATCCTGAAGCGAGCTGCCGCCTTCGGTGGGCGCGGAGATGTCGAGGGCTTCCATCGGGGCCGCGTCGCTGTGCTCCTCAGAGGTGGCGGCGAAGCCGCCGGGGGCGGTCTCCGGCTCCGGAGCGAGCGGCGTGAGGGCCGGCTCGTCGGCCTCGTGGTGCGGCTCATCGGGTGCCTCGGCGGCCGGCTCCGATTCCGCCGGTTCCTCAGCGACCGGCTCGGGCTCCTCAGCGACTTCGGCCGAGGCCTCGCCGTCATGGTTGACATCCGGGGCCGCGGCCTGCTCGGCCTCCTCCCGGGCCCCTCCCTCGCCGTTCTGCTTCTCCTCCTCGGCGAGGCCCAGGGCCGCCGCGAGCATCGTCGACTTCTCGGCCTCGTCGCCACCGGTGGCCTCCGCCGCCACCGGAGTCGCCTCCTCTTTCTCGGGCTCCTTCGCCTCCTCCTGCTCCGCGGGCTCGGGCACCGACTCACCCTTCCGGGCGGCCTTGCGCTGCGCCCGCTCCTCCTTGCGCTTCTGGCGCTCCTCGCGGCGGCGCTTTCGCTCCTCCTCCCAGGCGGCGCGATCCTTCTCCTCGGCGCGCTTCTTCTCCTCCGCGGCCTGCTTCTTCTCCGCCTTGCGCTGCTCCCGCCGCTCCTTGCGGCTCAGCTTGGGCTGATCGCCGTCGGCCTCCGCCTTCTCCTCGGTCTTCGGCTCCTCGACCTCGAGCTTCTCGGTCTGGTCGCCCGGTGACCTCCCCTCCTTTTTCTGGACCTTCGCCGCCTTTTTCTCGGCCTTCGCGTCGACCCTCGCCTGCTTCGCCTCGGCCCGTTCCTTCTCCTTGGCCGCCTTGGCCTCCTCCCTGACCATCTTCTTCTCTTCCTTCTTGGCGCGCCGCGCGTCCTTCCGGGAGAGCTCGCCCCCGCCCGGCGTGAGGGGCCGCCCTGCATGAGCAGTCTCGGCCTTCGCCTCCCTGTCGTGGCGACCGCGCACGAGCAGGAAGAGGACCAGCAGCAGGACGATCGCCCCGGCGATCCCGTACGCCTCGCCGGGATGGTCGTTGACGAAGTCGGTGACGGTGCTGGTGTTGATGGCAACGAGCATCGGCGCGCCCACTGTTCTCACGGGAGATCCGTTCTCGTGCAGAGGGCTATGCCTTCTCATCGGGCGGAAACGCCCTCAGCTGAAGCCCCTGGCTTGCGCTCAGGGACAGGCCCCTAGCCCAGTCTCTGCTTGAAGTCCCTCTCGATCTCGCGCCGGACATCGCGATCGGCGATCTCACGCCGCCTGTCCCGCCCCTCCTTGCCCTTCGCCAGCGCCAGCTCGACCTTGGCCCGGGGGCCCTTGAAGTAGATGCGCAGCGGGACCAGCGTCTGGCCCCGCTCGGCGGTCTTGCCTATCAACCGCTCGATCTCCCGCCTGTGCAGGAGCAGCTTTCGCGGCCGGTCCGGATCGTGGTTCTGATCGGAGGCGGGCAGATAGGGCGGGATGTGGGCGCCCCGCAGCCAGACCTCCCCGCGGTCGACCACCGCGTATGCCTCATTGATCGAGGCCTTGCCGTCGCGCAGGGACTTCACCTCGCTGCCCCGCAGCTCGATGCCCGCCTCCATGCGCTCCAGGACCTGGAAGCGGTGCCGGGCCCGCCGGTTGGTGGCGACGTCGCCGCTCTCCGGTTTGCGCTGACCCGTGCTCTTCTTCGCCATCAGCTGGAAGGAAGCAGATCGACCCTGCCGCGCGGAGCCTCGACCCGGTCGACCGTGACGCTGACCGGATCGCCGACGCGGATCGCGCCGCCTCCGCGGGCGCCGACGAGCATCGTCTCCGTGGCGTCGAGCTCATAGCGCTCGCGTCCTCCGATCCTGCGGGCCGGAAGGAAGCCCTCGTAGACGTCGGCGAGCGCTCCGCCGAACCGGACGAACGCCCCCGCGCCGACGACTCCCGAGACCTCACCCTCGAAGCGGGTGTCCGGTCCGCGCTCGAACAGCTCGCGCTCGAGCAGGAAGCAGGCGCAGACCGAGTCGGCGTTCCGCTCCAGGCGAGTCGCGTCGCGCTCGCGCTCCGAGCAGTGGGCGCCGACCTCGGCCATGCCCTCGGCCCTGGGAGCCTCCTCCCCCGCTCCGATCGCGGAGAGCAGCCCGCGATGGGCCACCAGATCCGGGTAGCGCCGGATCGGCGAGGTGAAGTGGCAGTAGGCGGGGCTGCCCAGGCCCGCATGGCCGAGATT
>DATBHQ010000136.1:0-6747 GCA_036557385.1 Solirubrobacterales bacterium
CTCCTCGACGGAGGCCGGCCTGGACACGGGCGCCGCATGTGGGTGGCCGCCTCGGTGTTCGGGATCGCCGTCGGGCCGGCGCTCGGCGGCGCGCTGACCGAGGCCTTTTCCTGGCGCGCGATCTTCTTCGCCCAGGCGCCGCTCGTGCTGCCGGCCCTCGTGGTCACCCTCCAGGTGGCGCGCACCGAGTCCGTTGACGCCGGAATGGGCGATGCCGGCGCCTCCTCACCCTTTCCCTGGCGCCCCGCAATCGCACTCGCGCTGCTCTCGGCCTCGCTCACGGCCGTCGTCTTCCTCGTCGTGCTGCTGCTGGTCTCGGGCTGGAGCATCGAGCCGCTGGCGGCGGCCCTGGCGGTCAGCGTCCTGCCGGTAGCCGCGATCGTCTCCTCACGGCTCCCGGGCGACCCCGAGACCAAGGCGATCGGCGGCTGCCTGCTGGTGGGGGGCGGAGTGGGCTGCCTGGCGCTGCTGCCGGGGGCCTCGGCCTGGTGGACGGTCGTGCCACAGGTGCTGGCCGGCGCCGGGATGGGGCTGGCGCTGCCCGCCCTCTCCGGCGATCTGCTGCCCGAGCGGACCCGCCTCGACACCGCGCGGCTGCTCTCGATCCGCCACGCCGGGATCGCCATCGCCCTGGCCGCGCTGGCACCGCTGATCTCGTCCAACCTCTCCTCGACGATCGACACGGCCCGCGAGCAGGGAACCGCCGCCCTGCTCGACGCGAAGCTCCCGCCGGACAAGAAGATCGCCATTGCGCCGGATCTTTTCGGCGGGGTCAGCGCCGACGACCCCCGCGGAGATCTCCAGAACTCGATCAAGAAGGCCCGGTCCGACGTCGACTCGGCGGATCTGCCGGAGTTCGACCGCCTCGGTGACAAGCTCGACGACGTCGTCACCTCGGCAGTCCGCGACGCCTTCCGGGTCGCCTTCATCGTCACCGCCGGCCTCGGGTTGCTGGCTGGGCTGATCCTGCTCACTGGCCGGCTCGGCAGCGCGGTGACGCGACCGGCCCTCGCAGCCGCAGCCGCGGCGGCGATCGCCGGAGCCGGCTTCTATGGCATCGCGTATGCCAGCTCGGACCAGGAGCCCGTGTCGATCCAGGATCCATGCCACGACCGCGACCTGCCCGACACGGGGGGCCTCGGGGGCATCCTCCAGAACCTCTCGCTCGCCGCACTCGACCGCGCGGCCTGCCACTACGGGTCGAGCCGCGAGGAACTCCTCCTCGCGCTGTTCGACGACCACTTCCGGCACAAGTTCGAGGAGGAGCACGGTGTCGATCCCCGGTCGGCGCTCTCCCTAGGGCCGGCGATACTCGGTCTCTGATGCACATACAGTGTGTATGTGAACGCCGACGCACCGACCCGGCGCGAGATCATCGAGCAGTTCATCCCGAGCTCGCCGCACGCCGCCCAGCTCGGCATCCGCGTGGTCTCGCTGGGCGCCGATGAGGCCGTGCTCGAGCTTCCCTTCAGGCCCGAGCTCGCCACGATCGGCGAGGTGGTCCACGGCGGCGCGATCGGGGCCCTGATCGACACCGCGGCGATGGCCGCGGCCTGGGCGACCGACGAGGTGCCCGAGAGCGTGGCCGGGTCGACCGTCTCGATGTCGGTGAACTTCGCGGCGGCGGCGGACGGCGTCGACCTGCGGGCCGAGGCGCGGGTGGCGAAGCGCGGCGGGCGACTCAGCTTCTGCGAGGTTCGGGTGCTGGATCCACGGGGGACGGTGGTCGCGCACGGGATCGCCACGTACCGATTCGGCTGACTTCGTAAGAATCCGCGCCCCACACCCACTAGAGGAGGCGACCTTGGGACTGCTTGACGGAAAGAGCGCGATCATCACCGGCTCGGCGAGAGGCATCGGCCGGGCCACGGCCGAGCTGTTCGTGAAGGAGGGGGCCAAGGTCCTGATCAACGACCTCGACGGCGACGTCGCGCAGGAGGCGGCCGGTCAGATCGACGGCGAGACCACCGTGTTCGCCGGAGACCTCACCAAGCCCGGCACGCCGGACGACATGGTCAAGGCCGCGATCGACGCCTTCGGGCAGGTGGACGCAGTGGTCAACAACGCCGGCTACACCTGGGACGGGGTCGTCCACAAGATGAGCGACGAGCAGTTCCAGGCCATGCTCGACATCCACACGATCGTGCCCTTCCGCGTGATCCGCGCACTGGCGCCGACCTGGCGCGAGGCGGCGAAGAAGGAGGCCGAGGCCGGCGAGGAGGTCTTCCGCAAGATCGTCAACATCACCTCGATCTCCGGCACGATGGGGAACGCCGGGCAGGCGAACTACTCGTCCGCCAAGGCAGGGGTCACCGGCCTGACGAAGACGGTCGCCAAGGAATGGGGCCAGTTCAAGATCAACTGCAACGCGGTCGCCTTCGGCTTCGTCGAGACGCGGCTGACCCAGGCGAAGGAGAAGGGCGAGACCATGCAGGCCGCCGGCGAGAGCACGGAGGAGGTGTCGCTCGGGATCCCGGAGCAGATGCGCCAGATGGCCCGGCTGACCATTCCGCTCGGTCGGCCCGCGGAGCCCTCCGACGCGGCCGGCCCCGTCGCCTTCCTGTGTTCGGAGTACGCCAACTTCATCCAGGGCCAGGTGATCAACGTCACCGGGGGGCAGTTCACCGGCATGTACTCCTGAGAGGACGGATGTCGCCGACGGACGCGGACCATCGCGAGACAACCAGGCGGGAGTTCGCGAAGCAGGCGCCCTCCTTCGAGGCGCCGGGATCGATCTTCCGCGACCGCGGCCTGCTCGACTGGATCGGAGAGCACGTCCCGGTCGACGCCGCGGACCTCGTCCTCGACGTCGCCGGAGGCAACGGCCAGCTGGGCCGCTACCTCGCCGAGCGCGCGGCGTTCGCCGTGGTCGTGGACCTGACCCGGGAGATGCTGGAGACCGGCGCCGCCTCAGCCGCCGGCGCCGGGACCCGCAACGTCCTCTTCACCGAGGGCGACGCGACCGACCTTCCGTTCCCGGACTCGCAGTTCGACCTGGTCGTCAGCCGCTTCGCCTTCCACCACTTCGACGACCCGGCGGTTGCCGCACGCGAGATGGCGCGTGTCTGCAGACCGGGCGGGAAAGTCGCGGTGATCGACATGGTGGCCGAGGACCCGGCCGACGCGGCGAGACGGGACGAGCTCGAGCGCCTGCGCGATCCGAGCCACACGCGAGCACTCGCGGCGAAGGAGCTCGCCAGCCTGCCGGCCGAAGCGGGCATCTCGGCGGAGATCGTCGCGGAGCGCCGCCGGACGCTCGACGCCACCGCCTGGGTCGAGCAGGGTCAGCCACCCGAGCCCGCGGCGGCTGAGGTTCTGAAGGCGCTGGGGGAGGAAGCTGATGGAGGCGCCGCCACCGGGCTCCGAGCGCGACGGGAGGATGGCGGTCTCGTGATCGAGCACCTCTACGTCATCGCGGCCGGCAGGCGCAGCTAGAGAGCTAGTCCTTCCGCCGCTCCTCGGCGAGGGGCTCCCCGTCACCCCTGTCGGCGTCACCCGGCGGCCAGCGCCGGAACCAGTTGTCGCGCGCCCCGTCAAGGGTGATCACGCAGCCGGAGAAGAAGTCTCCGGCGGGCGAGGCCAGGTATGCCATCAGCCAGGCCATCTCCTCCTCGGTCCCGAGGCGCCCGAGTGGCACCGTGTCGGCGACGTTGTCGACGATGGCCTTCGGGTACTTGGTGCGAAGCGTCTCCGTGTCGAACTGACCGATGGCCACCGCGACCAGGCGGGTGCCGAAGCGCGCCCACTCCACGGAGAGCGTCCGCGTCATGTTCTCGACGGCGGCGCGGGCGGCGCCGGTGTGGACCATCCCCGGGAAGCCCATATGGGGCGAGACGGTGATGCTGACCACCTTGCCCTCGCCCTGCGGGATGAACGCCTTGGTGGCCGCGGCGTGCGTCATCTGCCAGGTCCCCTGGACGTTGAGCTCGATCACGGTCCGGAATCCCTTCGGGGTGATCGCCTCCGCCGGGCTGAGGAACTGTCCTCCGGCGTTGTTGACCAGCACGTCGATCCGGCCGTGGCGCTCGACCACCCCGTCCATGAAGCCGTCGACCGCCTCCTCGTCGCGGATGTCGAGCGTCTCGAACTCGGCCCTGCCGCCGGCGGCGCTCACCTCCTCGACCATCCCCTCCAGCGGCTCGGTCCGGCGTCCGCAGCCGATCACGGTGGCCCCGAGGCCGGTGAGCTCGAGGGCGGTCGCCCGCCCCAGCCCCGTGCCCGCGCCCGAGACCACGCAGATCCGGCCCTCCAGCAGGCCGGGCGCGAAGATGCGGGATTTCCTGCTTTCAGCCATGGCGGCTGAGCATATGCTGGCTCGCGTGAAGGTGAATGCGGAGCCGACGCCGCTGATGGAGCCCCTGGAGGGCGGAACCGAGGGCGCGACGGTGCTCATCGAGCCGCTCAACACCGGCGAGGCGATCTGGCCGGCGGCCTTCTTCGATCGCGCGGGGAGCGGCCTGCTCTCCCGCCTGCGGGCGCTCGGCATCGGCTCCTCGCCCGACACCTGGGAGTCCCGGCCCGTCCCGGCCTTTCTGGTCCGGCACCCAAGCCTGGGGAACATGCTGATCGACACAGGCCTGCATCCCTCGGTCGTCCGGGATCCACGAGACAACCTCGGACGCTTCTCCGGCCGCCACTACCGGGTGGAGGAGGGCCGTGACGTCGTCTCCCAGCTCCGCGACCGGGGCCTCGCCCACTCGGACATCTCCTTCGTCGTCCTCACCCATCTGCACGAGGACCACGCCTCGGCGATCGAGGCGTTCCCGGAGGCCCGATTCGTCCTCAGCGCGACCGAATGGCAGGAGGCGACCAGCGGTTCCTTTCCGCTGCTTCGCGGCTACCACCCCTCCCATTACGACTTCGCCTTCGAGTACTACACGGTGGACTTCGACGCCGGCTTCATCGAGTCATACGGGCCCTTCGGGCGCAGCTTCGACCTCTTCGGCGACGGGTCGGTGCGCCTCGCCTACACGCCCGGACACAGCGCCGGACACGTCTCGGTGATCCTGCGGCTGCCTCGCCGGGACTTCGTCGTCATCGGCGACGCCGCCTACGACTGGAAGCAGTTCGAGGGGCGAGCCGAGCCGACGATGATGGCCGACGAGCACAACTGGCGCCGCTCGCTGCGGGAGCTCCAGGCCTACCGGCGGACCTATCCGTACGCGCTGATGGTCCCCGGCCACGACCCGGAGTTCTGGGAGAAGCTCGAGCCTCGCTACGAGGAGTAGCGGCGCGCGGTCTTTGGTTCTGGCGACGCCGCCGGCAGGCCCTCGCGCAGCCGCCGCAGCACGTCGCGCCGTCCGTTCTCCTCGAGGTCCACGTACATCGCGCGGACGCGGTCGAAGACCTGGTTGGCGGCCTGCTGCTGCTGATCACGGTCGGGCTCGGCGTTCACCGGAAACGTCACCGGCTCGCCGTACTGGATGGTCACCTTCGGGAAGCGCAGGCGCCTCCAGCTGCGCACGTTGGCCGACCCGTGGATCGCGACCGGGACGACGGGAGCGCCGCTCTCCAGCGCGATCTTGCCGATGCCGCGCCTGGGCTGTCCGAGGTCACCCGTGCGTGAGCGCCCGCCCTCCGCGTACATCAGCATCGTCCCGCCTCGCTCGAGGATCTGGTTGGCGGTCACGAAGGCCTCCTCGTCGTGATGCCCGCGCCGGACGGGGAAGCAGCCGCCGTGCTTGAAGATGTACTTGATCGCGGGGTTGGTGAAGAGCTGGGACTTCGCCATGAACTGGACCTTCCGCTGGAGGTAGACGGCGGCGAAGAAGTGGTCCCACTGGCTGAAGTGGTTGGGAGCGAGGATCACGGGGCCGTCGAGGGGGACGTTCTCCACGCCGATGGCCCGGGCCCGGTAGATGGCGATGGTCGGGACCGTGAGGATCATCCGCGCGAAGTCATAGGTCCAGCCGACCCCCCCGCGCGCGCTGCGGTGGTACTGGGTGAACATCTCCGCCGGCCGCGGGTCCTTGTAGACCTGCGGCTTCATGTCCTTGGGGTTCACCTGCGGCATGTTCCCTTGAAAAACCCAGCGACGCGCTGCGGTTACGCCTGGCTCCAGCCTCGCGAGCGGCTCAGTGCCTGGTGCCAGCGGGCGAGCAGCTCCTCCCTCTCCGCCTCCGCCATCCTGGGCTCGTAGCGCGCCGCCTCGCGCCACATCTCGCGGACCTGATCGGAGGTCCAGAGCCCGGTCCCGATCCCGGCGAGGAAGGACGCGCCGAGCGCGGTCGTCTCGGCGACCTCCGGGACGATCACCGGGACGCCGAGCACGTCGGCCTGGAACTGCATCAGCCAGGCGTTCGCGACGGCCCCGCCGTCGGCCTTCAGCGAGGGCACCCGCTTCCCTGACGCCGCCTCCTGCGCCCGCACCGCGTCGACCGTCTGGTAGGCGATCGACTCGAGGGCCGCGCGAGCGAAGTGCGCCCTGGTCGTGCCGCGGGTCAGGCCGACGATCGTCCCCCGCGCGTACGGGTCCCAGTGCGGTGAGCCGAGTCCGGTGAGGGCCGGAACGAAGTAGACGTCGTCGTTGGAGTCGAGCGAGGCGGCCAGGTCCTCGGTCTCCGCGGCGCGGGTGATGATCCTGAGGCCGTCCCGCAGCCACTGCACCGCCGCGCCGGTGACGAAGACGGCCGCCTCGAGCGCATAGTCCACCTCCGATTCCCCGATGCCCCAGGCGACGGTGGTGAGCAGGCCCTCGCGCGGCTCGGTCGCCTCGGCGCCGGTGTTGAGCAGCACGAAGCTCCCCGT
>DATBHQ010000137.1:0-8061 GCA_036557385.1 Solirubrobacterales bacterium
CTTCTTGCCCTCGCCGCTGCCGCCGCCGGCGCCTTGGCGGCGCCCACCGGGGCCGGAGAGCATCCGGATGACCTCGTTGCGGATCTTCTCGGAGTCGGCGTCGAAGTCGAGCAGGATGCGGGCGGCGACGCCCTCGTTCTCGCGGACCAGCCCGAGCAGGATGTGCTCGGTGCCGATGTAGTTGTGGCCCAGGCTCAGCGCCTCACGGAGGGCGAGCTCGAGGACCTTCTTGGCCCGCGGGGTGAACGGGATCTGGCCGGCGGTGACCTCCTCGCCGGAGCCGACGATGCGGACGACCTGCGAGCGGACGCGCTCGACGGTGATGTCGAGGGACTCGAGGACGCGGGCAGCCAGGCCCTCCTCCTCGCGCAGCAGGCCGAGCAGGATGTGCTCGGTGCCGATGTAGTTGTGCTTGAGAGTCCGCGCCTCCTCCTGGGCGAGGACGACTACCTGGCGGGCTCTCTCTGTGAATCTCTCGAACATTCAGTCAGTGGGCTCGTGGTCTATCAACCGGTTCGGTTGGTCTTACGTTGCGGTCGCTCGGTTGGCTCTCGGTTAAGTCGTATAGGTAGAGGGTCAGGGGACGCAGATTCCCCGGGGGCCCTATCGGTATCGGCTCCTGGCTGCCGATCTGTGATCTGACCTCCGGTTCTGTCGGGGACGGCGAAGCCAGAGTATAGCCAGGGGGCCCCACCGGCCAGGCACGACTCAGGCGTGGCGAGAGAACTCCCTGCAAGGTGCGGAAACGGATATTCGTCACAGCCATTTGACCCGATCCCCGCCGCATCAGTCCCGAAAGCCGTACTCGCTGGCGACGGTGATGCCGTCCGCCTGGGACGGGTCGTAGGGGATGCCCCGGACCGCAGCCACCCCGAGATCGCGAAACCTGGGCTTGAGCAGGTATTTCCGGTGCTCCGAGCTTTCCATCCAGGCCGCCACGGTGGCAGCAGGCGTGCTGCCCGCGACCGTCGTCCAATGCAGGTTCTCGCCGATCATCCAGAAGCCGTGCGGTCGGATGTAGCCGACCTGGCGCAGCCTTGAGACCGGCGTGGCGCCGACGGGGTGTCCGAAGAAGTCCCCGTAGTGCGAGAAGAAGCGGCCGGCCTCCATCGAGATCACGTAGTCGAAGGCGGCGCGCCGCAGGCGGCCGTTTCGCCGCAGCTGGTGCCGGCCATGGACGGCGCGCTGCTCGTTGACCAGGCAGTGGACGGAGGCGTCGAAGTCCTCCAGAGCCTGCGCGAAAGCGGGCGTTTCGGTGTTCTGGCAGCTCGTCGCCATAGCCGGCGCCGCCCCTCCTCCGAATAGTCCGATGATGGAACCGATGGCCAGGGGAACCCACGTGGAGGCCGTCCTGGCCATCGAGCGAAGCTTGCTCTGCGAGGGCCGCGTCGGCTACCGCCGAAGACCGCAGAGTCGGACCGTGTTATCCCACTCGCCGAGAGTGGGTAGCGGGCGTTCGAGGGAGCCGGGCGGATCGGTAGCTTCTCGCGCGTGGACCGGCTACGGAGCTGGGGGCGCAGGATTCGCGAGAGCCCGTGGCTGCTCGTCGGGATCGTCGCCGGCTTCATCCTGTTCTGCGCCTGGATCGCCTGGGCGATCCACGTCTCGTCGGAGCACGGCGCACGCCAGGGTCTCGGCGCCCTCCTCGCCTGGGCCTTGATCGCGGCGGTGGTGGCCCTGATCTCGATCCCCTTCGTCTGGGCCTTCCGGGTGATCCGCGCGAGCGCCCGTGCCGAGCAAGGCGGCTCCGACGTGGAGCCGGACGCGGGCGACGCCGAGACGAGCTAGACGAGTCGGCGCAGGCGGCGCCTCGGCTTCGCCAGGGCGCGGCGCAGAAGGGCCAGGTAGCCGTCGACGAAGTCCCGCACGGCCTCAGGGTCGTGAATCCGAGCGTCGAACCTGGCGCCCCAGCGCTCCATGTCCCGGTTGGCATCGATGCCGAAGCTGAATCCCCACGGCATCCCCAGCCTGAGGTACCTGGGCTCCTCCAGCTCGATGCCGGCCGGTTCGAGCAGCGGCCACCGGCTGCGGCGATGGAACATCGCGCTCATCTCCGGCGGAGGCGTGCCGTCGCGGTGGAGCTCCTCGGATAGCCGGTCATAGGGGATCTCGCCGTGCGCCTTCGCCTCAGTGACCACTTCTCGCACCCGCGCGAGCCAGCGCCGGAAGGAGAGCTTCGGGTCGAAGCGGAGGACCAGCATGATCGGATTCGAGAAGAACCCGAACATCGACTGGGCCTCGCCGGGTGGGCGATTCATGGTGTAGGTGCCGAGCGCGATCTGCTCCTGGCCCGTGCTCAGCCCGAGCTGGGCTGCGAACGCGGCGAGGCGGATCACGAATGCGGTCGTGCCGGCGCGGGCTGCCAGCTCGTCGAGCGCCGCCGTCTCCTCCGGCTCGATCTCCCAGTGGATCAGGCCATCGGCCGCCGCGGCATCCGGGGCCGGAGCCGGCCTCGAGAACGGAAGACTGACCGTCGGGCATCCGGGCCCGAAGGCCCGCCGCCACCACTCGAGCTGATCGCTGTAGATCGGGCCGTCGGGACGCAGGCGCTCCCGCTCCCAGGCCGCGAAGTCTGGGTACTGCGGGCCGACGCCGGCCTCGGGCGGGGACTCCCCTCGGCGACCGGCCTCGTACGCCCTCGCCACGTCGGTGAAGAAGACCCGCCACGACACCCAGTCGGTGACGATGTGGTGGTTGATGCGCAGCAGCCTGTGGTCGTCGGCGCCGACGCGTGCGAGCCACAGCCGCAACAGCGGACCGCGCTCGAGATCGAGCGGCTCCAGGGCATGACGGCGCAGGATCCGCTTGACCTCCGGATCCGGATCCCGGGAGCCATCCACCTCCATCACGGGCATCTCGATCTCCGGGGGCGAGCCGATCAGCTGAAACGGCTGCCCTTCGCGCTCCACGAAGGTCGCACAGAGGAGGTCCTGGACGTTGACCGCGTGCTGGATCGCGGCCCGCAGCGCGTCCACATCCAGCGGGCCCCGGATGCGCATCTGACTCGCCATCGTGTATCCGACGGACCCGTCCGGCGTCCGGCTGGATCGCCACATCCTCTCCTGGGCGAATGAGCACGCCAGGGGACGATCCCGGGAAAGTCTGACGAGCTGGGGCGGGGAGCCGCTCAACTCCGCATGGCGGGAAAGAGCAGGACCTCGCGCAGGCTGCTCGCCCCGGTCAGGATCATCACCAGGCGGTCGATCCCGAGGCCGACGCCGCCGGTCGGTGGCATCCCCTGCTCGAGGGACTCGACGAAGACCTCGTCGTAGGGCTGGGTCTCCTCGTCGCCACGGGCCTGCTCCTTGGCCTGCTCCTCGAAGCGGCGCCGCTGCTCGTCGGGATCGTTGAGCTCGGTGAAGGCGTTCGAGATCTCGATGCCGCCCACGAAGGCCTCCCAGCGCTCGACCAGGCCCTCGTCGGTGCGGTGGCGCTTCGCGAATGGTGAGAGCTCCACCGGGTAGTCGACGATGAAGGTAGGCCGGATCAGAGTCGGTTCGACCTCCTTGGAGAGCAGCCCGTCGACGAGCTTGCCCCAGCCCTCCTCGGGGTCGGCCTTCGTCCCCATCGCGTCTGCCAGCTGCTCGCGCGAGGGGTGCTCCATCACGTCGATCCCGGTCCGTTCGGAGATCGCCTCCCGAAGCGTCACCCGCCGCCAGGGCGGGGCCAGGTCGATCGTCTCGCCGTCGCGCTCGATCTTGGTGGTGCCGAGCACCTCCTGAGCGACCGCGGAGACGAGCGCCTCCAGCTCCTCGGCCACGTCGTTGTAGTCCGCGTAGGCCTCGTACCACTCGAGCATCGTGAACTCGGGGTTGTGCTTGTGGGAGATCCCCTCGTTGCGGAAGTCCTTGCCGAGCTCGTACACCTTGTCGATCCCGCCGACCACCAGCCTCTTCAGGTAGAGCTCGGTGGCGATCCGCAGGTAGAGGTCGCGGTCCAGGGCGTTGTGGTGGGTCGTGAACGGACGGGCGAGCGCGCCGCCGTAGAGGGGCTGGAGGACCGGGGTCTCGACCTCGACGAATCCACGCGAATCGAGCCAGCGGCGCACCGCGGCCACGGTCCTGCTCCGCATCAGGAAGAGCTCGCGGGCCTCCTCGTTGGCCATCAGGTCGAGCTCCCTGCGCCGGTAGCGGGTCTCCACGTCCTCGAGCCCGTGGAACTTCTCGGGCGGCGGCCGCAGCGACTTCGAGAGCAGCTCCCAGGCATCCGCCCGGATCGTCAGCTCCCCGCGCCTCGAGGCGAAGACGACCCCCTCGACGCCGGCGATGTCGCCCACGTCCAGCGCGAGGAGGCCCTCGTAGGCGTCGCCGAGCTCGTCGACCCGTGCCTGCACCTGGATCTGCCCCGTCCCGTCCCTGAGGTCGAGGAAGGCGGACTTGCCGTGCTCGCGCTTCGCGATCAGGCGGCCCGCAACCCGGTATCGGTCGGTGGTCTCCTCGCCGGGCTCGATGCCCTCGTGCGACTCCCTGACCGCCGCAATCTCGGTGCGGTCGGGAAAGCCGTGCGCGTAGGGGTCGATGCCGGCTTCGCGCAGGCGCTCGAGCTTGGCCCGCCTCTCGGCGAGCAGGTCGGACTGATCGTCGGTCACGGCGCCAGCCTACGTGGCCGGGTCGTCGCTAGGAGGTCTCGATCTTGGTGATCTTGAGCTTCTTCTTCGGGCCGCGCGGCGTCTCCACCGTCACGACCTCGTTCTTCTTCGCCCCGATCACGGCCTTGCCGATCGGCGACTCGTTCGAGAGCTTGTCCGGCGGCTGCGCCTCGGCGGAGCCGACCAGCTGAAACTTCTGCGACTTGCCGGACTTCTGGTCCTTGACGTGGACGAAGGCGCCGACCCCGACGATCTCGGTGTCGATGTGCTTGTTGTCGATCACGGCCGCGCGCCGCAGGCGGTCCTGCAGCGACGCGATCCGCTGCTCGAGCATCGCCTGCTCGTTCTTCGCGTCGTCGTACTCGGAGTTCTCCGCGATGTCCCCGAACTCACGCGCCTGCTTGATGCGATCGGCGACCTCGCGGCGCTTGTCGTTCTCCAGGTACTCGAGCTCCTCCTTGAGCTTCTCGAGCCCCTCTGGGGTGATCAATGTCTCGCGTGCCAACTCTCCTCGATTCCTTCTGTGTTGGGATTTGGTCTGGCCGAAAAACCCTGCTCTTCGGCCGAAAAATGAACCCGCACCGACGTGATCGGTCCCACGTCCGGTCCGGGCGAGCGCGCCAGTATAGCGCCGCCCAAAGTGGTGGTCGAGGGGCTCAGATCAAGCCGCCAGAGCCTCCCTGAGCACCCCGGCGACCGCCTCCGGATCCTCGATCTGCGGGTAGTGGCCGAGGTCCTCGAAGCGCGTGGCCGGGGCGGCGGGCCGCAGCTCCAGGACGGCATCGAGGACGGCCTCCGTGGCGACCGGGTCGAGCATTCCCCAGGCGATGGAGAGCGGCCGCCGGAAGTCGCGCAGGGCTCCGTGCCAGCGCTGGGCGTGGCGAAAGCGCTCCTCCATGTAGCGGATCGTCTTGTGAGCGAGCGTGCGGCCCCCGTTCGCGCGGATCAGCGCCCACTGGTCGGTGGCCTCCTCGTCGGTGAGGGGATGCCCCGGAGAGAAGATGGAGGAGAACTGCTGGCGGAAGAACCGCTCGCTGGAGAGGCGCGAGAAGAGCGGGCCGACAGCGCTGCGGAGGAGGCGCTGACCGACGGTCGGGCTGGCCGCGTCCTGCACCATCGACCCGTTGAGCAGCAGGACCCCGGCGACGTCCATGTCGAGCGAGCCCTCGAGGTCGCGGGCCATCAGCTCGGTGGCGACCGACGTCCCCATGTCGTGGGCGACGATGAAGGTTGTGCGAGGGCGCTCCGCAGCCGAAGGCGAGGAGCGACCCGTTTCATGTTGGTCGTGCCGGCGCACGAGCTCCTCGACCAGGTCCGCCTGCCAGTGCAGCGTGTAGTCGTGGTCCCTCGGCTTCTCGGAGAGCCCGAAGCCGAGGAAGTCCGGGGCGAGCGCCGGGCGCTCGGCGTCCAGCTCGAGAAGCGCCCGCCAGTCATACGAGCTCGAGGGAAAGCCATGCAGGAAGAGCAGCAGAGGCCCTCGGCCCGCTCGCTCGAAGAGATGGATTCGCCGACCCCGGAACTCCTCGTCGCGCCCGCGCTCGCGCCAGGCGGCGACCCGGGGAGGGAGCTCCACGGCTACCGCCTCTTCCTCTTCTTCTTCTTCTTCTTCTTGGCCTTGGCCTTGTAGCTGTAGTCGAAGCTCAGGGCGAGCGCGTCGATCTGTCCGGAGTCCTGACCCTGGACGTCCTGGACGATCAGCGTCCAGAACCCCCTCGCGGGACCTCCGACGAACGTGCTCAGCGGCTGCTCCGGTTTGAACGCGCCGAGGATCGGCGCGTCGAGACCGGTGTTGCCCGGCGTCGTGATCGATGGGCGGTACCTGTCGCCGAAGGAGACGCGATCGCCGGAGCAGTTGGGGGAGCCGGAGCCGAAGCCGTCACCGCTCGGCGACGGATTGCCCTCGTCGTCCTTGTTGCTGCTGTCGTCGCGGAAGGTGGCGAGCGCGACCGCTCGGCCACCCGGCGAGACGAGGTAGAGGGCGAGATCGCTGTCGTCCGTGTGCGTGATGCGGACGCCCACGGAGCCGAAGCTGGTCACCACCCCGTCCTGGGGACGCTTCTTGAACCTCGGAACCTGCACCGGGATCGCGAATGACGCGGCGGGGTTCGGGGAGGTGAACGGCGGCATGGGGCCGTCGGGGATCGGGACCGCGGTGCTCACGCATTGAATGAACTGCGCGGTCCTCAGCTTCGTCTTCGTCTTCGCCCCCGCTGCGGCGGGCAGCGCGAGGAGCGCGAGCGCGGCGGAAGCGACGCACGCGCGAAGCAACAATCGATCCCAGCTCTTGGTGATCATCAGACTTCCCCTCCCCTGGCTCTTCCGTGAGCGCGCCCAGGATATCCCGGGCGGATCAGGCAAAACAAGCGCTGGACGAACCTACGCTGCCACCGCGGCGGGCCGCTCGAGACTCCGGACCAGCCGGCGCGCCGCGTCGAGGTCCTCGCTCGACTGAAAGGCGGCGGTGGTGACCTTGTCCACCCCGAGCCGTTCCAGGTACCAGGGGTAGAACTTGCGCAGGTAACGGGCCGCGCGGTCGGGCCCCAGGTGCTCCTCCGCCCCGTCGATCACCCAGAGCAGCTCCGCGATCACCTCGTCGCGTTCGGGATCGGCCGTCCGCCGGCCGGTGATCTGCTCGAAGATCCAGGGGTTTCCCAGCGACCCCCGGGCGATCATCACGGCGTCCGCGCCGGAGGCCTCGTAGGCGCCCAGCGCCTCCGCCGCCGAATCGAGTCCACCCGAGATGATCATCGGGACCTCGAGGCGGGCAGCGAGTTCACGCGCGAGCGGATAGTCGGGCAGTCCCTTGTGCTGGATCGACGCCGAACGCGGATGGAAGCCGATCGCGGAGACGCCGGCGTCGGAGGCGAGCCGCAGCGCGAGGTCGAACCCCTCCCGGCCGCCGGGCCGCAGCCCGGACCGGAGCTTGACGGTGACGGGGACGCCGCCGCCCTCGCGCGCCGCCGCCGCGATCCGAACGGCGAGGTCGTGGTCCGAGAGCAGGGCCGCACCGGCACCGGTCTTGCAGACCTTGCGCACCGGGCAGCCCATGTTGATGTCGATCAGGTCGGCACCCGCATCGGCGACGATCGCGGCAGCCGAGCGCATCACGTCCGGGTCCTGGCCGAAGAGCTGCACCGAGACGGGATGCTCGTCCGGATGGAGCCGCAGCAGGTCGCGCAGGGTGCGCTCGTTCCGGTAGTGCAGGCCGAAGCTCGAGACCATCTCCGAGACGGCGAGCCCAGCGCCGTGGCGACGGGCCTGCAGGCGGACGAACCAGTTGCCGATCCCGGCCAGAGGCGCCAGCAGGACGCGGTTGGCGATCTCGACGTCGCCGATGCGGAAGGGAGATGTGAGCGGCGGCTGCATCGCCCCGGAAGGTTAGGAGCCGCTGTTGCGCTCGTAGATCAGCTGCAGGCCGCGCAGGGTGAGAAGCTCGTCGACCTCGTCGATCGTCTCGCAGAGCGGCGCAATCG
>DATBHQ010000138.1:0-9105 GCA_036557385.1 Solirubrobacterales bacterium
GTATCCGTCTCCCTCGAGGCGGCCGATCATCTCGTGGACCGTCGGGGGCGAGAGCTGCATCGCGCGCGCGATGTTCGCGCCGTTGATCGGCAGCCCGGCCTCCTCCAGCCAGAACATGATCTGGAGGTACTCCTCCTCCGCCACGGTGGCCTTGGCCATCAAGCCGATGCTACCGAGAGGCGGTGCCCCGGCCCTCGACCGAGCGGCGAAGCGCCCCGAGCCGGTCGTCCCACTCCGCGCCCACCATCTGGATCCACTGTGCCGCCTCGTCGAGCGGCTGGGGGCGCAGGACGTAGTGGGTCTCGCGACCGACGCGCGTTGAGGTCACGAGGTCTGCGCCGCGCAGAGCGGAGAGGTGCTTGGAGACCGCCTGCCGGGTGATCGGCAGCTGCTCGGCCAGGCCGCTCGCCGTCACCGTGCCGCCGCGCGCCAGCGTCTCGACCAGCCGCCTGCGGGTGGGATCGGCGAGCGCGCCGAAGACGGAGTCGACCTGTCGGTGGGCCGGCGCCCTCAAGCGACGAGCGCGAAGCGCAGCATGTGGGAGAGGCGCAGCAGCGGCGGGCCGAAGCCGAAGGCCATCGCGGTGGGTCCGGCGGCGATGTCTGTGGCCGCCGATTGAAGGGGGGTCTCCACGACCGTCACCCGCGAGCCGCCCGGAAGCGCCTCGATCGTGAACTCCACGAAGCTCTCGCCCTCGCCGGGCCGCGACCAGGTGAACGCGAACCTCTCGTTCTCCTCGAGCGTCTCCACGGTCCCGGAACGCTCCTCGTCGCCGTCGCGAATGGAGATCTCGCCGCCCTCGACCGGGTCGAGCTCCACGTCGGGGGCCAGCCACTCCTCGAGCCGGTCCTCGTCCGTGAGCGCCTCCCAGACCTCCTCCGGGTCAGCGTCGATCATCGTCTCGCGCTCGACCCAGCGGGTCTGCTCGTCGGTCTTCTCGGGTGCCTCGTCTCGCAACTCCATGGTTGCTTATGCTAGCGTACTCGTACGTGCAACCGTAGGGTTGCGAATTATCTCACCGTCAGGAGGTCGCGATGCCGCTGGTTCCCATGGTCGTCGAGCAGAGCGCGAGGGGCGAGCGCTCCTTCGACATCTACTCCCGGCTGCTCGGCGAGCGGGTGATCTTCCTCGGTCAGCCGGTGGACGACCAGGTCGCGAACCTGATCGTCGCCCAGATCATCCATCTCGAGTCCGAGGACCCGGAGAAGGACATCTCGCTCTACATCAACTCCCCCGGCGGGGTCGTCTACTCCGGCCTGGCGATCTACGACGCCATGCAGTTCGTCAAGCCCGACGTGCGCACCATCTGTTACGGCATCGCGATGTCGATGGGCGCTTTGCTGCTCGCCGGCGGCGCGAAGGGCAAGCGAATGGCCCTGCCGAACTCACGGATCCTGATCCACCAGCCGAGCGGCGGCTTCGAGGGCGTCGCCTCCGACATCGAGATCCACGCCAAGGAGACCCTCTTCCTACGCGACCGCCTGGACGCGATCTACGCCAAGCACACCGGCAAGTCGAAGAAGCAGGTCCACGAGGACATGGAGCGCGACCGCTTCTTCAAGGCCGACGAGGCGGCGAAGTACGGGCTGATCGACCGGGTGATAGAGCAGCGCGAACTGGAGCTGCGCCGGACCGGCTTCGCCGCGCAGAACGGCGGCGGCTAGGCGGAGGTGGTCTCTCGCTCAACGTCCTCGAGCACGCGGCCGAAGCCGCGGACGAGCAGCGCCTTCCAGACGACCTCCTGAACGCGGCCGACGACCGGCATCGGGACCGTGTAGCTGGAGCGCCAATCGACGCGGGTCGCGTCGCCATCCGGGGTGAGGGTGATCGTGCCACCGTGGTGCTCGAAGGGGACGTTGAGCTTGACGATCAGGTAGTCAAACCGGGTCGGTCGCTCGTAGTGGGTGATCTCCTCGTGGAACGTCAGAGGCCGGACCTTGATCTCCCGCAGCGCGCCGAGGCCATCCGGCGGCGGCTCACCCTCGCGGAGCAGCTTCGAGCCGTGGATCCCCCTGAAGCGCTCGTAGTTCGCGTGATCCGCCAGCCGGTCGAAGACCGCCTCGGGCGGCGCGGGGATCGTGCGGGTGACGTGGATGCTCTCCATCAGATGATCGAGTCCGAGTCCGCGTGCGACCGGGGGCGCGACTGGCCGAGCAGATCAAGGACGCAAGGCGAAGCCTTTGGTGGTGCCAAAGGCGAGCCCGAGGACGCAGAGCTGCGAAGCGCCAGGCGCGTCATCCGGGCGTGCGTGGATTCGGAGTCGGTCATCTAGCTCCGGCCAGGGTGGATATCACGGCCTCGTAGACACCGTCGCCCATCCGTCCCTCGGTGACCGTCACGTTGGGACGGCCGGCGATCGCCTCGCGGAGGGCGGGGTCACGGTCGGGACCGTTGGCCGGCACGAAGAAGCGGCCGACCACCTCGGCGACGTTCAGGTCCTCGACGGAGTCCCCGATCGCGATGCACTCTTCGGGCACATAGCCGCGCGCCTGCATGTGGAAGGCAACCGCCCTCGCCTTGCTGGCCCCCTCCGGGAGCAGGTGGTAGGCATGCGCCGGACCCTCGATGCCGTCCATCGGCGCGAAGATCGCGCCATTGTCGATCAGGCGAAGTCCCTTGTGCCCGCGCTCGGAAAGCAGCTGGTTGGCCTCATCGACATCGACCTTGCCGCGGAAGAGGAGCGAGAACTCCCGCTGCCGGTGCCAGGGGCTGTGCCACTCGAGACGCCCGGCGAAGTGCTCGAAGAGCTCGTCGGGGATGCCGTCGTCGACCATCGTCTCGGCGAGCGTCTTGCCGGGCTCGGGCTCGAGGTCTCCGATCAGCGCGGTCCGCTCCCCGTCGATCACCACCAGGCAGCCGACCTCGCAGATGTAGGAGGTCGAGCCGATCAGCTTGGCGTCCTCCATCACGGAGCCCTCGCGCCGGCCGGACTTGATCACGACCTCGACGCCGGCGCGGTGGCAGGCCTCCAGAGCCCGCGCGGGGAGCAGCGAGAAGGCGCCCTCCGAGTCGCGGAAGAGCGAGCCGTTGCGGCCGAGGAGAGTGCCGTCGAGATCGGTGTAGAGGCAGCGAAGCGCCAAGGGCCTGCGAACCGTAGCCACCCCGGGGCGGGATCTCCGACTGCACCCGGCCCCGGGTGGTTACCGTTGACGCGTGACTTCGTCCTGGAGGCTCGGTGACCGGAGGCTCGACCTCGCCTCGCCGATCGGCGCGGGGATCGTCAACGTCACCGACGATTCGATGTTCGAGGGCGCCCGCAGCGGGACGCCCGCACGGGCTGTGGAGGACGGGCTGCGGCTCGCCCGGGCCGGGTTCGAGATGCTCGACGTCGGGGCGGTGGCGGCCCGCAGCGGGCCGCCGGTCCCGGCCGAGGAGGAGGCCGCACGCCTGGAGCCCGCAATCGAGGGCCTGGCCGAGCGGACCGATCTGCCGATCTCGGCGGACACCTTCTCCCCCGAGGTCGCCCGGCGGGCGCTCGAGGCGGGCGCCGTGGCAGTCAACGACATCGCGGGCGGATCCGAGGCGATGCTGGAGCTGGCGGCCGAGACGGGCTGCGGGCTGGTCGTCATGCACATCGAGGGACCGCCGCGCGAGGAACGCGAGCTGCCCCGTTACGACGACCCGGTCGAGCATCTGAAGGGCTGGTTCACCGCGCGTCTCGAGTATGCGGCGAAGCTCGGGGTCGACGAGGAGCAGATCGCGCTCGATCCGGGCCTCGACTTCGATCTCTCGGTCGCGGACGACCTGGAGATCCTTCGACGCCTGCCCGAGCTCAAGGCGCTCGGCCGCCCGCTCTACGTCTCGCTCTCGCGAAAGGACTTCCTCGGCGCGGTGCTGGCCGGGTCGTGGGAGAACCGCCTGCCGGCTCGCGATCGGGAATGGGCGACCGCGGCGGCCGTCGCCCTCGCGGTCACCGCCGGCGCCGACCTGCTGCGC
The DNA here is from genome assembly GCA_036557385.1 of Solirubrobacterales bacterium. Classification (GTDB taxonomy): domain Bacteria; phylum Actinomycetota; class Thermoleophilia; order Solirubrobacterales; family 70-9; genus DASUPK01. The sequence goes on from DATBHQ010000138.1 coordinate 3,937, forward strand.
CTGCACGATGTGAGCGCCCTGCAGGCGATGCGCGTGGCGGCCGCGATCGACGCCCCCAGGGGAGTCGAGGTTGGCTAGCCGAGCTGCGGTGTCGGGCGGGGCCTGGGACCCGGCCCTCGGCCCTGCTCGCGAGGACGGGAGGCTCGTCGCGGAATCCGCCGAGGCAGCGACGATGGCGAAGCTTGCGGATCTGCCCGGCTCGCTGAATCCGGCCCTCAGCGAAGCGCTCGTCGGGGCCGGGATCACGTCCCTCTACTCTCACCAGGCCGCCGCCTATGAGACGGCAAAGGCCTCGCATCTGATCCTGACGAGCGGAACGGCGTCGGGGAAGTCGCTCTCCTTCAACCTCCCGGTGCTCGACGGAATCGCGGCCGAGCCGAAGCGCCGGGCGATCTACCTCTATCCGACCAAGGCGCTCGCCCAGGACCAAGCGCGCAAGCTGGGGGAGCTGCGGCCGCCGGGGCTGCGCGAGGCGATCTACGACGGCGACACCCCGCGCGAGGAGCGGCCGTCGATCCGCCGGCGCGCCAATCTCGTCCTCACGAATCCGGACATGCTCAACGTGGGAGTCCTCCCACATCACAAGCGCTGGGGGGACTTCCTCGCCAACCTCGGCTGGGTGGTGGTCGACGAGGCCCACACCTATCGGGGGGTGTTCGGCTCGCACGTCGCGAACGTGCTCAGACGCCTGCGACGCGTGACTCGTCTGTACGGGGCGGAACCGCGGTTCGTGTTGGCCTCGGCGACGATCGCCAACCCGAAGGAGCTCGCGGAGCGCCTCACCGGCCTCGACTTCGAGCTGCTCGACGACGACGGAGCCCCCCGCGCCGGCCGAGAGATCGCGATGTGGAACCCGCCGGTGATCGAGCAGCGGACGATGACCCGCCGTTCGCCCGTCTCCGAGGCCGCCGACCTGCTGGTCGAGCTGGTCTCCCGAGGCGTGCGAACGATCTGCTTCATGCGATCCCGGCGCGGCATCGAGCTGATCAACCGCTTCGCCTCGGACGAGCTGGCCCGGCGCGGCCAGCCCGAGCTCGCGGATCGGATCGCGCCGTACAGGGCCGGCTACACGGCGCAGCAGCGCCGCGAGATCGAGTCGCAGCTCGCCTCGGGCGGTCTGCTCGCGGTCGCCGCGACCGACGCCCTCGAGCTCGGCATCGACGTGGGAGAGCTGGACGCCGCGATCTGCGTGAACTTCCCCGGCACCGTGGCGAGCCTGCGGCAGATGTGGGGGCGAGCCGGGCGCCGCCGCCGCGGCCTCGCGGTCTACGTCGCGGGAGAGGACGCGCTCGATCAGTTCTTCTGCCGCCACCCCGACGAGTTCCTGGAGCGCCCCGTGGAGGCGGCGATCCTCGACCACCGCTCCCAGCAGATCCAGATGCAGCACCTGCTGGCGGCCGCCTACGAGGCCCCCCTCGGCGGAACGCCGGATGACGACGAGATCCTCGGCGAGGGCTGGCGGGAGCGGGCCGAGCGGATGGTGACCTCCGGTGAGCTCCGCCGTGGTCGGGGCGAACGCTTCCTGACCCGCTCGGGCGACTTCGTCGCCGGCCGGATCGCCCTGCGCTCCTCCTCGGCGGACAGCGTCGCGGTGGTGGACGCCAGCTCCGGCGAGATGCTCGGCAACGTCGAGGCCGAGCGCGCCTTCTCCACGGTCCACCCCGGCGCGATCTACCTCCACCTCGGGCGCTCCTACCAGGTGGCCGAGCTGGACATCACGGGGCGCCGTGCGATCGTCAACCCTTTCGAGGGCGACTACTACACCCAGGTGAAGAAGGAAACCGAGGTCTACGTCGAGGGGATCGAGACCCAGCGCCCGGCCCTCGGCGTCGAGCTCAGCTTCGGCACGGTCTCGGTCTCCGAGCAGGTGATCGCCTACCAGCGCAAGCGCCTCGGCGACAACAAGGTGATCGACATTGTCGCCCTCGACCTGCCCGAGCAGGACTTCGTCACCCAGGCGCTCTGGTACGTGATCGGCGATCGAATGGCGGCCGCGCTGCCGAGCGAGGTCCTGCTCGGCGCCCTGCACGCCTCAGAGCACGGACAGATCGCGGTGCTGCCGCTGATCGCGATGTGCGACCGCTGGGACATCGGCGGGCTCTCCACCAACATCCACTTCCAGACCGGGCAGCCGACGATCTTCATCTACGACGGCCATCCCGGCGGCGTCGGCATCACCCGACGGGGCTACGAGGAGTTCGAGCGCCTGGTCGGCGACGCCGACCGCCTGATCCGCGAGTGCCCCTGCGACGACGGCTGTCCCTCCTGCGTGCAGAGCCCCAAGTGCGGCAACCTCAACGAGCACCTCCACAAGGGCGGCGCGCTCGAGCTGATGGGGATGATGCGCACGGCGGGCAAGGCGAAGGCCTCTTGAGCCGCGCGCGGCAGATCTCGGTGATCGGCGCCGCGCAGGGCGAGAAGGATGTACTTCGGGACGCCGAGGAGGTAGGCCGCCGCATTGCGGAGGCGGGCGCCGTGCTCGTCTGCGGCGGGCGCACCGGGGTGATGGAGGCCGCCTCCCGGGGCGCCTCGGAGGCGGGCGGCACCGTGATCGGGATCCTCCCCGGAATCTCCCCGGCCGAGGCCAATCCCCACGTGACCGTCGCCGTCGCGACCGGGATCGGCGAGGCCCGGAACCTCGCGGTGGTCGCATCCGGGGAGGCCGTGATCGCGGTCGGCGGAGAGTGGGGGACGCTCTCCGAGATCGCCCACGCTCGCAAGCTCGGCCGCCCGGTCGTCGCGATCCAGAGCTGGGTCCTGCAGAACCGCGCCGGGACCGATCTCGGGATCCTCGAGGCGAAGCGCCCCGAGGACGCCGTCAGGGCCGCGCTCGAGGCCGTCGGGCCTCAGCCGTAGCGCCCCCGCAGCGCCAGGATCGCGAAGGCGTGCGACCAGGCCAGAGGCGTCGTGGAGGTGGGCGCTCCCGAGGTCTCGTCGACCCGCTCCGGCAGGGTTCCGTACCGGGTCTCCGCCCGGTGAAGCTCGCCGAGCAGCCGATCCGCCGCGGCGACCTCGCCCAGGTTGATCAGCGCCCAGGCGGACCAGGCGGTGGGGGCCGTCCATACCTCGCCCGGGGTCCAGCCCTCCATCGGGGGGATGCCGAAGGGAGTCGATTCGCGGGTGAGCGTGAGCAGAGTTTGTCGAACAGCTCCACGCAAACCCCGGCTGGGGAAGAGGGTGGCGGCCCAGGCGGCCGCGGAGTCAAGGTCGTCGCTGCCGTCCTCGCGGACCAGGCCGCGCGGGGTGAGAAAGCGTCCCCTGATCTCGGCGGCTGGGACACCCGAGGCGATCGCGTTGCCGAGCAGATCGCCGGTGACGTTCTCGCCGTAGTCCTGCCGATCCCGCCAGTCGCGGGGACTGTCCTGACTTTGGGGTCCATACGACCCCGAATGCAGGACAGTCTCAGCTTTCCAGTGGCCGGAGGTTGCCCGCTCGACCGCGGCGATCCAGCCGGCTGCATCCCCGGCGGCCGGTCGGCCGGGCACCGCCGAGCCGTCCGGATAGAACCTGGCCGCCCTCTCGGTGTCGATGTTCGAGAGAAACGACACGACCCGGGCCGCCTCCGGCCGTAACCCCGCGGCCTCGAGAGCGATCGCCCCCGCGGCGGCGTCCCGAGGCCAGACGTACTCCCAGCCATCCCGCTCGCCGGCGATCATCGCGCCGCTGCGCGGATCGGTGAGCGCGACCAGCACCCGGATCGAGCGCCGGTAGAGCCGGCGGGCCCAGCCCGGCGCACGGGGGCCGAGCGGCCGGACCCGTCGCTCGACGCTCTTCATCGAGAAGGGGCCCGCAACGGCCGCTCCGAAGTGCGGGCCGGGCATCCGGGTGTCGATCGGGGCCGGGGGCTGCTCGGTGGCGCCGGAGATCGAAGCGGCGACGAGAGCGATCGCGCCGACGGCGACGATGCTGCGAATCACGCCCGGGACGCTACCTCCGTCTCAGGCGCGGACGACGGCCCAGTCCACCGCCTTTCCACCGGCGGCGCGGAGCGTGAAGCGGGCCGATCCCCCCTTGACCTTCGCCCGGACCGCCCGGCCGCCGATGAACACCTCGACCTTCCCCGCGCCGGCGGGCAGGGCGACGACCATTCTGAGCACCCGTTGCCCGGCCGGCCGCAGATAGCCGCGGGCCATCCCGCGGGAGTAGGCCACCCCGGCGCGGGAGAGCCTCAGAGAGAAGCTCCGCAGCGGCAGCTCGGGCTCGATCCGGTAACCGGCGCGAGTCGGATGGAGGCCGGCGAGCGTGATCGTGTCGAACAGGCTCCAGGCGGGCTGGTGCATGATCTGCGTGTCGTACGCGGTGGTGAAGCCGATGCCGCAACGGGAGGGGTCGGTCTCGTAGTAGGCGTAACAGACGTCGTCCACCGAGAGGACGCCGTTCCAGTGGCCGGGATACGCGTGAGCGTGGGCGGCCAGCGTGTTGCGGCGGAGCTCGTCGAAGGCATAGGTGCGGGCGTGCGGGACGGTCCCGGCCATCTCCGCGAGGCCCATCACCAGCCAGCCGTTCACCGAATACCAGGCGCCGCCGGGGAAGACGGCGTTGTTCGGGCTCAGCCCGGAGAAGCTGCGCTCGGTGACCAGCGGGTCGTTCCGCGCCGGGGACTGCGAGGAGCCGATCGCGGCCGGGCCGCGCAGCTCCGGAGGCGCCCCGACGCCCGTCAGGAACCGGCGGATGTTGGCGACCAGGGTGCGCGCCTGGGAGCCGCTCGGGACGCGGTCGAGCAGCGCCCACGGCTGCGGCTCGCCGAAGATCGCCCCCGAGCCGAGCTGCAGGTCGCCCGCGTAGCCGCGCGAGTACCAGCCGCGCCCGGTCCACTGAGCGGCGAGGGCGGCGCGGTCCTGGGCCGCCGCCGCGCGCAGTCTCCGCGCGAACCCCTTGGCCCCGCGCGCCGCGGCGAGCTCGGCCAGCCGCGGGTAGATGTAGGCGGCCTGGGCGGTGACCAGGGTCGACTCGGTCATCCCGAGGACGTCGGTGGAGAGATCCGACCAGTCGCCGTTGGTGCCCGCGGTGAGGTAGCCGCCGTGCGGGCCGCGCAGGCTCTCCTGATGGGTGAAGGCGCGAACCAGGTGCTTCCAGAGCGTCGAGGCGCCGCCGTCCCGCCAGCTCAGCTTCTCGTCGAAGAAGGAGAGGTCGCGGCTGGCGAGGCCGTACTCGGCGGCCGTCCAGAGC
>DATBHQ010000139.1:0-6142 GCA_036557385.1 Solirubrobacterales bacterium
GCGAGCTGTTTCTCGTCGATCTCGTAGAGGAGGGTCTCGTAGCCGCCGAGCGCCGCGATCTGCGCGATCCCGGCCCCCATCGTGCCGGCGCCGACGACGCCCACCCGCTCGACTCGCACTAGCCCTCCGCGGTGGGCGGGACCATCGCGTTGATCCCGGTCGCGTCGCGGCCGATGATCAGCTTGTGGATCTGGGAGGTGCCCTCATACAGGGTGGTGACCCGCGCGTCCCGCAGGTAGCGCTCGACCGGGTAGTCGTCGACGTAGCCGGAGCCGCCGTGCACCTGGATGGCGGCGTTGGCACAGTCGACCGCGGCCTCGGTCGCGTAGTACTTGGCGATCGAGGTCTCAACGGTGTTGCGCTCGCCCCGGTCCTTGAGGGCCCCGGCCCTGTAGACGAGCAGCCTCGCGGCGTCGCGCTTCACGATCTGGTCGGCGATCAGCTCCTGGACGAGCTGGAAGCTCCCGATCGGCACCCCGAACTGCTGCCGCTCCTTCGCGTAGGCGACCGAGGCGTCGACGCAGCCGTCGCAGATGCCGACGCAGCCGGCGGCCACGCTGTAGCGGCCGTTGTCGAGGGCGCTCATGGCGACCTTGAAGCCGTCCCCGATCCCGCCCAGCATCGCGTCCTCGGGAAGCTCGACGTCGTCGAGGGAGATCTCCGCGGTATCGGATGAGCGCAGCCCGAGCTTGCCGTGGATCTCCTGGGAGCTGTAGCCGTCATCGGCGGTCGGCACCAGGAAGCACGCGAGTCCCTTGTGTCTCTTGCCCGGGTCCGTCTGCGCGAAGACCAGGGCGACATCGGCGACGTTCCCCATCGAGATCCACATCTTGTTGCCGCTGATCGTCCAGCCCGAGTCCGTCCTGGTGGCGCGGGTGCGGAGGCCGGCCGGATCCGAGCCGGCGTCCGGCTCGGTGAGCGCGAAGCAGCCGAGCGCCTCGCCGGAGCAGAGCCGCGGAAGCCACTCGCGCTTCTGCTCCTCGCTGCCCCAGCGCTCGATCGATCCGGCGACGAGCGAGGTCTGAACCGAGACGACCGTCCGCGCCGAGGAGTCGGCACGCCCGACCTGCTCGACGATCAGCGCGTAGCTCAGGTAGTCCAGGCTGCGTCCGCCGTATTCCTCCGAGACCGGGGCGCCGAGGTAGCCCATCTCGCCGAGCTTCGTGGCGAGCTCGCGGTCGAAGCGCCCGGCGCGATCGTTCTCGCGAACGCGCGGCATGATGACCTCGTCCGCGAAGTCGCGGGCTGTCTCGGCGATCAGCCGCTGTTCGTCTGTCAGCTGGAAATCCAACTCGGGTTCAGCTCGAAGCGGAGGCGGCGAGCTCGCGATCGACGACCGCAGAGAACGCCTCGGCGGCTGATTCGGTCCGCCCGCCGGGACATTCTGGCAACTCTGTCTCATCAATCGCGGAGATCGCCTGGACCTCGCGCACGGTCGAGGCCAGGAAGGCCTCGGTGGCGCCCAGCAGGTCCTCGAGGGGAAAGCTGCCCTCCTCGACATCGAGCTCCCGGACGACCCGGTCGCGGGTGATCGAGGCGAGGATCCCGACGCCCAGTGCCGGCGTTCGCAACACCCCGTCGGGCGTCACCCAGAAGACGGTCGAGGTAGGAGCCTCGAGGACGACTCCATCGGGTCGGACGAGCAGCGCGTCGTCCGCCCCGCGCGCGACCGCCAGCCGGGTCGCCTGCATGTTGGCGGCGTAGGAGAGCGACTTCACCCCGTCCAGGATCCCGGTCGGCGAGTAGGTGACGGTCGCGACGCTGCTCGACTCGGCGTCGGCGTAGGGCGGCAGGTTCTCGGTGAAGGCGAGGCGGCGGCCGCCGCGCGTCGCGATCAGGCGGAGCTGGGCCTCGTGCTCGCCGAACTCAGCGAGCAGGGCCGCGATCTCCTGCTCGAAGGCGGACCGCTCGATCGACAGCTCGATCGCCGCGGCCGAGCGCTCGAGCCGGTCGAGGTGCTCCCCCAGCGCGAAGGGCCGGCCGCGATAGAGGCGGATCACCTCGAAGACGCCGTCGCCGCGCTGCAATCCGTCATCCGCTGCGTGAATGCGAGCTTGCGCCGTGTCGGCAATTCGTCCATCGACGCTGGCCAGTTCCGGCGCGCTCATGCCCAGCGAGGCTATCGGAGGCTGCAAGGCGACTGGACACCCGGCTAAAGACTGATTGCCATCTGCCGAAAACTAGGTATAAGCAGCACATCGCCGTGGCGGGCGGAATCTCGGCCCGCGTCCTCGACAGGGGCCATCCGGAACGCGGCGGTGACGGGATGTAGTGGATTCAGGACCTATGCGTTCAACCGAGGAGGCGTGATGTATCGCAAGCGGAGAAAGGCGCTGCGCAGGCGGAGGCGGGCTACGGCCGTCGTCGCCTTCGGAGCGGTCCTTGCCATGGTTGTCGGCGTCCCAACGCTGGCTTCCGCAAACCAGGTCGGTGACCTGCTGAACAATCTCGGCGTCGGGAACGGATCCGGTGGCAGCACCGGTTCCAGCGGTGGCGGCTCGAGCAGCGCTCCCGCCGACACCCGCGCCGGGGTGCCGGACACCTATGTGCCGCCCCTGCACGGGACGAGCCCGCACGGTCAGGGCACCGATGCGGTGGTCGATCTGACACCGGGGAGCAGCAACCCCTATTCGAGCGACCCGTCCCAGAGCGGCGAGGAGATCGTCGTCGGGGACTCGCGCGGTGAGCAGGGGACCGGTGGCTACACCGGCGGCGTGACGCTGCTCAGCCTGCTGGACCAGCCGATCGTTCAGGTCACCAGCAATCCGGGTGAGTCGAAGGACGGCCCATTGCAGCCGCTTCAGGACGGGCTGGATCAGATCTGCGACGCGTCGAGCGGCCAGGTCTGTCTGACCCTGCTGGGCATGCACTCGTCGTCCACGAGCAACTCGTCGACCAACTCGTTCGAGGCCGTCGGGGCCCACATCGGTGGGCAGGGCGGCATCAACGCCGACGTGTTGACCTCGAACGGCAACATCTCGGACGACGGCACCTGTCAGACGTCGCACGGCGACTCGTCGGTCGCCGACGCGAACGTCGGTCCGCTGACCGCGGACGCGGTGCAGGGCAACTCGACGAGCACCGCCTGCAACACCGGCACGCAGTCGGTTGACCAGGACTCGACGGTCGTCAACCTCGCCGGGACGGGCATCCCCCTGCCGGCGGCCGGTTGCGACAACGGCACCCCGAACTCGAATTTCTCGGTGCTGGCGCCGCTTCTGGCGACCGTCTGCAACGCGGACGACAACAACAGCAGCCAGACCGGCGCGCCGTACGGCGTCCGCGAGGCGCTGTCGTTGTTCGCCCTGATGACCGGGGACACCGCGCTGATCAAGGCGTCGACGGCCGGGCCTGAGAGCCATGCCGTGGCGCCCGCCGCGCAGAACCCGCCCGTGACCCCGCCGAGTGGCGGCGGCGGCACCGAGGGTGCCGGCGGCAGCGGCGGCGACAACGGCGGCAACGGTGGTGCCAATGGCGGCAACGGCAGCGGCAGCGGAAGCGGTGCCGGCAACGGCGCAGCTGCCGCAGCGGCCGCCGCCGGGAACGGCCAGCTGGCCTTCACCGGCGCCGACCTGCTGGCGCTGGGTCTGATCGGAGGCGCGCTCATCCTCGGTGGGCTCGTCCTGACCACGACGGCGGGTCGCCGTCATCGCCAGACGGTCTAGCGGCGGAAGCCGCGGGGGGGACGCCACCAGGCGCTCCCCCTCGCGCCGCCGCAGAGGCACGACGGAACCGGGCGCCAGGCGGCGCCCGGTTCCGTCACGCTCTCGGTCCGGGGAGGCTGATAACCAGTCTCCGATCAACGGGCAGAGCGAACCAGAGCAGCCCCGGCGCCGCGCGCGGCTGGTCCAGCCGCGCGAGATGTGGGGCAGGCGAAGCGTTGCGATCGGGGCCGCGCTCGTAGCACTGGCCCTGATCGGCGGGCTCGTCCTGCTGATCGCGGGCGGCGATGACGACAACGGGTCCGACTCGACCGCTCCGACCGCCCCCAGCCTGACCGATCTTCAGAACCGCTTCCTCGATCGCACGGCCGTGAATTCCGAGAAGGGCATCTCGATTCGCCGGCCCGCGAGCTGGAAGGTGACCAAGGAGCACGGGGTCACGAACATCCAGAGCAAGGACCGCTGTCTCGTCATGCAGCTCTCCGCGCCGGTGCCGGCCGGCAGGGCTGCCGAGCTGCGAAGGGACGGGGTCGGCGTGCTGCGCAGCCAGTACCGAAGCGCGAAGGTGAAGCCAGGGCCGCACTCCCCCGTCGGAGGCGTGCCGACGACGTCCAACACGATCGCCGTCAAGGACCCGAAGGGCAACGATGTCCGGGTCCTGCTCAGCGTGGGGAAGGGAAAGCGAAACGCCTACCTCACCCAAGTGGTCGTCCGCGATCCCTCCTGCCAGGGCGACCTCCAGCTCGCCCAGCTGATGCTGGGCTCCGCGCAGTTCACGAAGTAGCGCGTTCCCTCAGCGCCGGCCGATCGGAGTAGCCTCAGGGCCGGGAGATGGTCCTCATAGCCCTCACGCTCGGGCTTCTCGTCCTCCTCTTCGTGATCCTCGTCGCGCTCACGCGTGCCTTCGAGCGAAACAGCGTGGCCGACATCATCGACTGGAAGCCGACGCGCTCCCCCGAAGTCGAGGTCCAGAACGAGATCGACGACGTCCGCCAGATGATCGAGGCGCAGAACGCCTACCGGCGCAAGCGCGGAGCCCCGGAGATCACCGAGGAGGACGTCGAGCGACAGGCGCGCGAGGACCAGGCGATCCGGGCGCGCGGCCGCGGCCCGTTCGCACCCGATGCCGAAGAGCCCGACGAGTAGTTGGCCCGCGCGCTGATCGTCGGCTGCGGCTGCCATGGCCGCGAGCTCGGCGTCGAGCTGGCTGAGGCCGGCTGGCAGGTGCGAGGCACGAGCAGGAGGCCCGAGGGCTTGGAGGCGATCGAGGCGGCGGGGCTCGAGCCGGCCGTGGCCGACCCGGAACTCGCCGGGACGGTGCTCGAGCACTGCGGCGACGTCGCGGCGGTCGTCTGGCTGCTCGGCTCGGCGACCGGAGAGCCGGAGGCGAGCGCCGCCAACGGCCCTCGGCTGCAGAGCCTGCTCGAGAAGCTGGTCGACAGCCCGGTGCGCGGCTTCGTCTACGAGTCGGCGGGATCGCTGCCCGGGGCCACCCTGGGGGAGGGCGCGCGGATCGTCGGGCGGGCGGGGGAGAGGTGGCGCATCCCGGTGACGCTGCTGAGAGAGGATCGAGGCGGGCCCGGCTGGGCGCGGGACGCGGCCCGGAAGGTGGCCGGCCTACTGGCCGGCTGAGCTGCCCTGGAAGTCGTTCGCCTCGGACGGCGGGGCGCAGGGGCTCTGCGCCGGAATCGGATACTGGTTGCCCGGCTCCCCGCAGGGGTCCGCGGGGTCCACAGGCTTGGCGTTCTGCTGCGCGGCCAGGGCCGGGTTGGTCAGCGTCGTCGACCAGGGGGCGGTGTCCTTGACGTGCGTGGGCGGCTTGTCGAAGAGGGAGACCAGTCCAAGCCAACCGCCGACGATCACGACCACCACCGCCCCGACCGCGACGAAGAACATGATCTGGCTCCTGGCCGAGGGCCCGTAGGAATGCCCCACGACCGCCCGGCGCTTGTCCTGGCCCATCGCGTCCACGTCGGAGGGCACGTGGCGCTTGGCCTCCTCGGAGGCCTCGAACTTCTCGAGCTTCTCGATGTCGGCGGCGCTGGGGGCGGTCCCGCGGACCGGCTTCTCGCCCGCCGACTTGCGCCTCTCCGCCATACCCGGGGCAACCATAGCGCCGCCGTTCCGGCCCCGCGTCACCTCCCGGACAACCGGCGAGGGGCCCCGACGGGAATTGGCTAAAGTCTGATCAGGATTACAGACATTCAGCCACGAGAAAGAGGCGAGCGATGGCGGATTACGCAAATGACGTGCTGGTGGAGACCGACTGGGTCGCCGATCATCTGGACGACGACGACGTGCGGATCGTCGAGGTCGACGAGAACCCGTCGCTCTACGCCGAGGCCCACATCCCCGGAGCGATCGGCTTCGACTGGAAGACCGACCTCCAGGACCAGGTGAAGCGGGACTTCCTCGGCCCGGAGGAGTTCGGGAAGCTGATGGGCAGCCACGGCATCTCGAACGACCACACGGTCCTCCTC
>DATBHQ010000140.1:0-6188 GCA_036557385.1 Solirubrobacterales bacterium
ATGGACATCCGGGCCCATCGGGTCCTCGAGATCAGTGCAGCGGCGGCGGCGAGCCCTTCGCGCTCCCGGCGAGCACCGGGTCCCAGGCGCAGACCTCGCAGGCGTGCCCGAACGCCGCCCGAGCGAACTCGAGCGCCAGGGCGTGCGGGTCCTCTGCCGAGCGGATGTCCTCCCAGTCGAGGACGAACTCCCCGAGGTCGGGGTCCCAGCGCGCGGCCTCGGGGGTGAGCCGGGCCCCGGAGAACCCCTCCGGCGCCGGATGGGCGAAGGCGAAGAAAGCGGCCCGGTCGTACTTGCGGTCGCCGGGCCACCAGCCGATCTCGATCTGCTCCGCGTCGCCGGAGTTGCGCATGATGAAGTCGTCGCTGGGCGGCTCCGCCGGCCGCCCGTTGAAGAACGCCACGGCGAGGTCGAACGTCCCCCACCAGGCGTTGACCGGAGTCGCGCGGCCGCGGAAGGGAGCGCGGAGCTCGCCGAGCACCAGGGCCGCCCGGGTCGCCGCCTCGAAGTAGGTAGCGACCCGATCGGGCTCGTAGGTGGAGTGCTCACGGTCCTCGTCGAGCGGCTCGTCCCAAGGGACCTCCTGGGGAACGGGGTTGATCTCCACCCTCCCCGCGAGGCGCTCGACGTCGGCGAGCACCTCGCGCGTCACCTCGGCGACCGAGCGGTTCGGGGTGAGCGCGATCCGAGCCTCCCGTCCGTCGGTGTGGTCGATGAACGCCTCGTGGGCGCGCAGGTCAAGGCCGGCGACGATCGCGCCGGAGCCGTTCGGGGCGGGCAGCACGTGCGTCTCCCAGCCGCGCGGGGTGAGCCGGAGCGCGGCGTGCTGCAGCTGGGGCTCGGGCGGGGCCAGCTCGACCGCCAGCTTCCCCAGGATCTGGGTGTGGGCATGGAGCGTGTCGCAGGTAGCGCTCCAGGCGTCGTAGGAGAGTGCCGGCCATCCGGTGGCCATGCCTGGACGCTAGCGCTCCGCTGCGGTGGGCTAGCCCCAGGAGGGCTCGGTCATCGGCCGGAAGCTGGCGGTCAGGAAGCGCATGCGCCGCGGGCGGGTGACGGTGAAGAGGACCACCTCGGCGACCTCGTCCGCGGTCAGCATGCCCTCGAGCTCTGGGTCGCCCTCGGTGCGGCCCGTGCCGATGGCGAAGTCGGTGTGCACGCCGCCGGGGCAGATGCAGGTGGCGCGCACGCCGCGCTCACGGAGCTCGTGGTCGAGCGAGCGGGTGAAGCCGAGCTGCCCGAACTTGGAGGCGTTGTAGACCGTCTCCCCCGGGAGGGCCCGGAGCCCGGCGACGCTCGCGAGGGAGAGGAAATCCCCCTCGCCCGATTCGATCAGGTGGGGCAGCGCCGCGGCCGCCGTGTAGAGCGTGCCCTTCAGGTTGACGTCGATCATCGCCTCGACCTGCTCCGGGTCTAGCTCCAGGAACGGGCCGTACGCCCCCACGCCCGCGTTGGCGACCGCGATGTCGAGGCGCCCGAAGCGCTCGACGACCGCCCGCGTCGCCTCCTTGACGGCGCCGCGGTCGCGGACGTCGCACTTCACCCCCAGGGCCCGCTCGAGACCCAGGTCCTCGCCGCGTCGGGAGAGCAGCCCGACCGACGCCCCCGCCTCGTGCAGCTTGCGCCCAACGGCGGCTCCGATGCCGGCGCTCGCGCCCGTGATCAGCGCGACCTTTCCGTCCAGCTCCATTGGCCCTCCTCAGTTCGGGATCACGGCGAGCCTACGCCGGCACTCAGCGCCGCGCGGGCTCGCGCCGGTCCCATCGCCTCTCGATCTCCCGCAGCATCTGCGGATAGACGATCAGGTGGCGAAACGGCTTGATCGCGGCCATGTAGGCGGAGCCGGTGAGGCCGTTGCGCTTCACCAGCACCGCCATCTGACCGCGGTAGCCCGCCTCCGGGTCCGGAACCCACCCGAGGTGGAGCACCCCGTGCATCGTCCGGTTGGCGATCTCCGCCGCCCACTCGTCGTCGAGCAGGTAGAGCGGCGTGAAGGGCAGGCCCTCGACGCTGGGTCCGGGGCCGGCTTCGCGAAGGTCATCGGGCAGCCGGTCCCGGAGGGTCGGCACGCGCGAGCCGATCCCCGTCTCCGGCCGGTCCCACCTGAACAGCTCGCCGAGCTTCCAGCGAATTGCGAACAGGGCACGAACCGGAGCGGGCCCGCGGCTCGTGGGGTCGGCCGACGCGAACCCCTCCAAAAGCAGGTGGAAGTCGTCCGGGCCGCCGGGCGTCGGCAGCGCCCAGACGTCCTCGAGCTCGAAGTCCCGGGTGAGCTCGTGGATCCGCCAGGGTCTGGAGGTGTGTGCCGACTCGGGAAGCCTCATCGCCGTTCAGCACGTTAACATACATGCATGTATGTAAGTACGCAGGCGGAGCGCAGCGCCCGCTCGCGGAGCGCCCTGCTCGAGGCGGCAGCGAGGGGTCTGTCCAGGCGCGGATACGGCCACCTCCGTCTGGAGGAGGTGGCCCGGGAGGCGGGCTACACGCGAGGCGCGCTCTACCACCAGTTCAAGGACAAGACCGACCTGGCGCTGGCCGTGATCGACTGGGTCAACGAGAACTGGCTGCGCGAGGTCGGCGAGCCCGCGGCCCGGGAGCCCGACCCGGTCTCGGAGCTGCTCGCGATCGCACGCGGACACGCCCTCTTCTGCCGGCGTGACATCGCCCGGGTCGTCACGGCGCTGAGGGTCGAGTTCAGCGGCGATGACCATCCGGTCGGACGGGAGATCGAGCGGATCTGGGAGACGGGCGTGGAGCGCGTGGCCCGCCTGATCAGGGCCGGGCGGCGGGACGGCTCGATCCCCCCCGGTCCGCCGGTTCGGGCCGTCGCGCTCGCCTTCATGGGCGCGCTGGAGGGCACGGTCATCGCGCTGGCCGAAGCGGCCCCGCACGACGAGCTGCTGGCGGCGCGCGCTGCGGCAGGGATCCTCGGGCTGCCCGCTCCCGCTTTCTAGGCTGCGTCAGTCCAGATAGAGAGGCTCCCGATGAGCCGGGAGCTCGCAGCGAGGAAGCTCCGCGTCCTCGGCCGGGACGGGAGTCCGCTCGCGCCCGACGTGCCGGGCGCTGGCCTCCATGTCCTCGGCGTCGAGCAGGGCCCAGCCGAGTCGCTCGACGAGGCGGCTCGAGAAGTGATCGGAGTTCAGGTCGCTGCCGCTGACCCGCTCCTGGAGGGTCACGGCACCCGGGCGGTCCCCCGCTTCGGCTCGGACGATGATCTGCGGCATCAGAGGTCTCCTTTCGATTGGGTCGAGGCCGGGCGCTGGGTGATCCGGGGGGTCCCCTTGACGTGCCGGAGCATGGCCGAGCGACGTGTCGACAGCTCGTCGTCGGTGAGCCCGAGCACGGTTGCGATCTCCCCTGGGTCCGTACCCGCCGCGAGCATGCCGAGGATCGGCCGGTCCTCCGGCTCGAGCTCCTCGCCGACGGCGGCGAGCACCCGGGTCGAGACCTCGATCCGGCACCGATCGCCTCGGGCCAGGATTTCGATCAGGTGGCAGAGCTCGATCCCCAGGGTGTTCTTGCCGAGAACGGCGTCCGCCCCGGCCACCAGGGCGGCGAGGGCCAGGCGCTCGTCCGCGTAGGCGGAGAAGACCAGCACCCGCGGCGGGGTCGGCATCGTCACCAGCCTGCGGGTCAGCGCCAGCCCGTCCCGGTCGGGAAGGTGGTAGTCGACGACCGCGATGTCGGGGAGGAACCGCGCGGCCTCCTCGAACCCCGCGTCATAGGTGCCGGCCGAGGCGACCACCTCAATCCCCGGCTCGTCGTCCAGGAGCATCTGGATCCCGAGGCGCACCGCCTGGTGATCGTCGACCACCAGGACGGTGGTCACCTCGGCAGGATCGGCGGAAGCCGCCTGAGGGTGGGTGTGAGTGATCGTGCTCATCGGAGGGCTCCGCGTTCCATGCAGAGGAGGCTCACAGCTCGCAGCCCGCTCGCCCATCGGGGAAACCATGCAGATCGGGGCGGGAGCGACCCTGATCCGCGCCGCGTCAGGGCTCGACCAGGCCCCTGCGGATCGCGTAGCGGGTGAGCGCCACGCGGTCCCGAAAGCCGAGCTTCTCGAGGACGTTCGAGCGGTGGCGCTCGACCGTCTTCTCGCTGATCACGAGCATCTCGGCGATCTCCCTGGTCGTGTGGCTCTCGGCGATCAGCTTGACGATCTCGAGCTCGCGCGGGGTCAGGGGGTCCCGGCTCTCGATGGAGCCGTCGTGGCCGGCCTCCAGGTACTCGCGGATCAGCGCCGCGACGCCCTTGGGATAGACGAACGGCTCGCCGCGCATCGCGGATCGGCAGGCCTCCACCAGGTCCCGGTCGGCGGCCGACTTCAGCACGTAGCCGGCCGCGCCCGCCTTGAGCGCCTGGAACAGGTACTGCTCGTTGTCGTGCATGGAGAGCATCAGGACCTTGAGCTCGGGCCTTCTCTTCGAGAGCTCGGCGGCGGCCTGGAGGCCGGTGAGGCGCGGCATGGTCACGTCCAGGATCGCCAGGTCCACCTCAGAGGCCAGTGCCTGCTGGATGGCCTCGCTGCCGTCGCCGGCCTCGGCCACGACCTCCAGGTCGGGTTCCGCGTCGAGCACCAGGCGGAGCCCGCGGCGGACCACCGCGTGATCGTCGGCCAGCAGAATCCGGGTCTTGAGGGGAATCACGGCTCCCCCTCGATCGGCAGGTCGAGGGAGACCTCCACCCCGCGCTCCGCGCGCTCGGCGATGTCGAGCTCGGCGCGAACCAGCAGGGCGCGCTCGCGCATTCCGCGCACCCCGCCGCCGGCAGCCGACGTGCCTCGAAGGCCTCGGCCGTCGTCGCGCACGCGCAGCTCGAGCCGGCCGTCGGCGTGCCCCAGGCAGAGCTCAGCACTGCTCGCGTCGGCGTGCCGGACGACGTTGGTGAGGGCCTCCTGCGCCACCCGATAGACGACGAGCTCCTGCTCGTAGGAGAGCGCGGGAAGGTCCCGCTCGATCCGGTGCTCGATCTCGATGTCCGCCCAGTCGCCGAACCGGTCGGCTAGGACGAGCAGGGCCGCCGCCAGGCCGAGGTCATCCAGGGCCTCGGGCCGGAGCTCGAGCGCGATGCGGCGGGCGTCGTCGAGGCTCGTCCGCACGCTCTCCTGGATGCCCCGGAGCGGCGTCTTTAGCTCGTCGGGCGCCTGGCGCTCGGCTCGGGCGAGGTCGAGCAGGACGGCGGTCAGGCTCTGGCCGATCTCGTCGTGGAGCTCCTGCGCGACGCGCAGCCGCTCTCCCTCCTGCGCGGCGAGCGCGCGGCCCGCGCTCTCCTGGCGCTCGGTCTCGAGGCGATCGAGCATCTGGTTGAACGTGCTGGCGAGCTCCATCACCTCGGAGGCCGACGGCTCGGCAGGCACCCGCTGGCCCGGGCGGAGGAGGTCCACCCGGTGCATCAATTCGGTGAGGCGGCGCAGCGGCGCGAACGCGTGCCGGAGCAGCACCAGGTTGATGGCGAGCATCAGGCAGACCGAGACCAGAAGGATCGCGATCTCCTCCTCCGCGGCCGGCGCCCCCAGCACGTGAGGCGGCAGGATCACGATCGTGAGCACGACCGCCGCGACCAGGACCGCGGCGTTGAGGCCGAAGACGCGCCACACCAGGGGAAGGTGTCGCCTGGTGTCTCCCTCTCGCCGCTCTGGGCGCTCCTTCGGGGTCACGAGCTGAGGGTAGGAGAGGGCGGCGTGTCCCTCGGTTCGGCGAGCGTTCATGGAGCTGTGGGAAGGTGGGTGGCAGGACAGGATCGCGAGCCGCCCCAGAGCTCGAAATGGGGGTTTCCCCCCATATGCCGGGAGAGCTGGGCGCGCGACGATTCCCGCGGTGTGTCGGACTGGCGGCAACGTCACGGCACCCAGTTGTTCCGCATCCCAACGGGAAGAAGCGGCCCCCAAGCTGACCGGCGCGGGGTCGCTTCTTCGTGCGTGCGCTAGGAAGCGCCGGCCGCCCGCGGGCTCACGATCGTCCGGGAGCGGCGGACTTCCAGAGCTTGACCGATTCGTCGATGCGATCCGCGGGAAACGCGGCCAGCAGGCGAGAGCTGAAGCGCCGCTGCTCCACGACCCAGACCAGGTGGTCGGCAAGAGAGAGATCGCGCGCCCAAAGCAGGGCTTCGGCCAGAGACTCGAACTCCTCCTCGTCCCACTCCCCATCGATGGCGATGCGGAACGTAGCCACGACTAACGACCATATGCAGCT
>DATBHQ010000141.1:0-25989 GCA_036557385.1 Solirubrobacterales bacterium
CCGCTCGCCGATCACCTCGTAGGAGTGCCCGTCCAGGTAGAGCGCGAGCACGTGGCTCTCGAGCTCGGACAGCACGCTGGTGAGGCAGGCGACGAGGCTCTCGAGCTCCTCGCTCGAGATCACCTGGTTCGCCGGGTCGCGTACGGACGGGCCGGGCAGTACCTCCTCGAGCGTGGTCTCCGAGTCGGGGCCTGCTGCGGCCGGCGTCTGGCTGAAGGAGACGTACTGGTTGAGCGGTGTGTGCTTGTTGCGGGTCGCCGTCTTCACCGCGGTGATGATCTGGCGGGTGATGCAGAGCTCGGCGAAACCGCGGAAGCTGGACTCCCGCTCGGGGCGGTAGTCGCGGATCGCCTTGAACAGCCCGAGCAGTCCCTCCTGCATGAGGTCATCGGCGTCGCCGCCGAGCAGGAAGTAGGACGAGGACTTGACGCGCACGAAGCGGCGGTAACGCCGCACCAGCTGGTCGTAGGCGTCGGTTCGGCCGTTCTTGGCCAGGGCGACGAGAAACTCGTCGTCGGGGCCGGGACCGTGGTGGCGGGCGCCCTCCGGGACCGAGCGTCCCTGGACGACCGCGTGCTCTTCGGTGCTTGGGGTGGGAACTGCCACAGCAACCTCCTCCTCTGAGAAGTGGCCTGTGGCGCCCAGTTCCTCCCCTGAGGCGCCGGATTTGGGGTGCCCATCAGGCTCGACCTGAGGCTCACCCTTTTCTGGCGCAGCAGCCTAACGGCGGTTCCGCGGATGTCAACCACCGTTCGGGGCCGATGCAATTGCCCTTGCAGGAGGGACGCACCATGCCGCGAAGCCCTGAGGGTCTCGTTTCGCACACAGGAGGAGAGCGACGATGGAAGCCACCACCCGCAGGATCGAGCCCGGCCGAGTGATCGGCGAGGCCTTCGAGACCTACCGGAACAACGCCGGCGCGGTTCTCCTGGTGGCCGTCGCGATCTTCGGCGGCGCTGCCCTAGCCACCGGGCTGCTGCGTGCCACGGGAAACTTCGTCCTCGCCGTGGTCGCCGGGCTCATCAGCCTGGTCGCCCACGTCCTCTACACCGGATACGTGGTCAAGCTCGTGCAGGACGTGCGTGATGGGCGCCGCGACGAGACCCCGGGAGAGCTCCTCTCAGCCGCTGCCCCCTACATCGGGACGCTGATCCTGAACGGCATCCTCTTCGGCATCGCGGTGGCGATCGGCCTCTTCCTGCTGATCGTCCCCGGACTGATCCTGATCACGATCTGGGCCGTGGTGGCACCGGCGATCGTGGTCGAGAACGAGGGCGTGATCGGGGCCTTCGGCCGCAGTCGCGAGCTCGTTCGCGGCAACGGGTGGAACGTCTTCGGGGTGATCGTGCTCGCCTTCCTGATCCTGGTCGCCTTCTACATCGTCGCCAGCCTGATCGGCGCGGCGATCGGCGACGCGGGCGTGGTGATCCTGAGCATCATCGCGGGCATCGTCGCCGAGCCCGTGGTGGCGCTCGTCGCGAGCATCCTCTTCTTCGATCTCGGTGGCGGGGTTGCGCAGACGGCGCCGGCGGAGCCGGCACCGGTCGAGCCGCCGCCCTCAGAGCCACCGCCCCCGCCCGAGGCGCCGGCGGCCTAGCCCAGGGTCACCCCTCCGGGGCGCATTCCTCACCTCGGCCGCTGCCGATGCGGCCGAGGAGCTCGGTGAGCGTTCGCATCTCGTCCTCGCTGAGGACGTCCGCGAGCTGGCGCTCGATGTCCTCGATGTGCCCGGGCGCCGCCTCCTTGAGCTTGGTCACGCCGGTGTCCGTCAGGATCGCGTAGCTGACGCGGGCGTCCTCCTTGCACTCGCCCTTGCCCACATAGCCCTGCTCCTCGAGCCGGTCGAGAAGGCGGGTGATCCCCGAGGGTGAGAGCCGCAGTTCGTTCGCGAGGTCGATCCGGCGCATCCCGCTCTCGTCCGCCCGCGAGAGGAGCAGCAGGCAGGCGTAGTCGTTGATCGTCAGGCCGTGGTTCGCGACCAGGGTGGCGCTGAGCTCGCGGGTCAGGGTCGAGTGTGCCGCCGAGAGGTTGGCGAACAGGTCCGTCGACGGAAGTGTTTTTGTTGTCAACTGTTGTGTACTCAAGCTTCTGCGCTAAACTGTTTGAGGTGTCAAGTAAAGTTTAGCTCTCACAAGGAGACATTCAATGACGACAGCACAGGCAGAGTCAACCATCCCGACGGGCACCTGGCAATCGGATCCGGTGCATTCGAGCGTCGGCTTCTCGGTCAGGCACGCCGTCGGCACGTTCCGGGGCGCCTTCGGTGAGTTCGAGGCCACCCTCAGCGATTCATCCGGCGAGCCCCGGCTGGCGGGGCGCGTCCCCGTGGAGAGCGTTCAGGTGAAGGACGAGAACCTGGAGACGCACCTCCTCTCCCCCGAGTTCTTCGATCGGGACCGGGCCCCGGAGATCGGCTTCGAGTCGAGCGGGGTCGTCCTCGACGGCGACCAACTCGTCATCGACGGCGAGCTGACCGTCAAGGGCATCACGAAGCAGGTGACCGCCCGCGGCACGCTCAGCGGCCCCATCCCGGGCGCCGACGGCAGCGACCGCCTCGGCGTCGAGCTCGAGACCACGGTCGACCGTCACGACTACGGCCTCGACTGGAACATGGACATGCCCGACGGGTCCAAGATCCTGGGCGACGAGGTGACCTTGACCGTCCACCTCGAGCTCATCAAGGAGTAGCGATGAAGATCCTGGGAATCTCGGGCAGCCTTCGCCAGGACTCCCACAACACGACGCTCCTGCGGGCGGCGGCCGAGCTGCTGCCGCCGTCCGCCGAGCTCGTGGTCTTCGACGGCCTGAAGGCGGTCGAGCCCTACGACCAGGACGACGACGTCGGCGCCGGTCCGGCCGGGGCCCGCCGCCTGCGCGAGGCGATCGACTCCGCCGACGCCATCCTGATCGCCACCCCCGAATACAACTCCTCGATCCCCGGGCAGCTCAAGAACGCGATCGACTGGGCCTCCCGGCCCAAGGGTCAGAACGCGCTCTGGGGCAAGCCAGTCGCGGTGGTCGGCGCCAGCACCGGCATGTTCGGCGCGGTCTGGTCGCAGGCCGAGACCCGGAAGGCCCTGGGAGCCAGCGGAGCCCGGGTGATCGAGACCGATCTGCCGATCGGCCACGCCGACGAGGCCTTCGACGACGGCAGGCTCGCCGATATCGAGCACCGCGAGCGCTACCTCGAGATCCTCGACGAGCTCGTCGCCCTCGCAGAGCAGACCGGCCACGGCACCCACGACACCGAGAAGCTCGCGGCCTAGCTCGGCTCCAGCCGCTGCCGGCGGGCCTCGAAGAGGATCACGGCGGCGGCCACGGACGCATTCAGCGATTCCACTCGGCCCGCCACCGGGATCGAGATCAGCTCGTCGCAGCTGCCGGCGACCCGCGGTCGCAGGCCCGACCCCTCCGAGCCGAGGACCAGGACCGCGCGGCCGGACCAGTCGACGTCGGTGTAGGCCCGCTCCGCCTCGGCGGCTGCCCCGTAGATCCAGGCGCCCACCTGCTTGGCCTCGGCGAGCCAGTCGGCGAGGTTCCTCACCCTCGCCACCGGCAGGTGCTCGACTGCGCCGGCCGAGGCCTTGCAGACCGCCGGGGTGACCGAGGCCGCGCGGCGCTCCGGAATCACCACGCCCGCCGCGCCGGCGACCTCGGCCGCGCGGCAAATGGCGCCGAGGTTGTGCGGGTCCTGGACCTGGTCCAGCGCGACCACGAGGGCATCGTCCGGCTCCAGCACGCTCGCCGGGTCGGCATATGGGTACGGATCGACCTCGGCGACCACTCCCTGGTGATCCGGGGAGCCGCAGAGCCGCTCGAGCTCCTCCGGCAGCGTCTCGGGCGCCCGCCAGATCCGATGAACCCGGCGCCTGCCCCGCTCGGCCTCGGCGACCGGGCGGCGACCGTAGATCCGCTCGGGATCGGCCACTAGGCGCGCCGGACCAGACGGGCGCCGCCCGCTTCGTCGCGGACCTCCCAGCCCATCTCCCCCAGCTGGTCGCGTAGGGCATCCGCGCGCTCGAAGTCCTTCCCGGCCCGGGCCTTCTCCCTCTCCTCGAGCAGCGCCAACGCCTCGGCCGGGGCCTCCTCCTCTTCATCGATCAGCGAATCGAGCCCCAACAGGGGCAGCAGCTCGGTGAGCACCTCCCGGGCACCGGACAGCTCTCGCCTGTTGCCCTCGGCGACGATCTCGAAGACGACGGCGAACGCCTGCGGCGTGTTGAAGTCGTCGGCCAGCGCATCGAGGAAGGCCTGGCGGCGGTCGCCGAGGAACGCGTCCGGCTCGCCGGCAGGCGCGTCCCGGAAGTAGTTGCGGATCCGCTCGACGCGCGCGGCGGCCTCCTCCAGCTGCTCGTCCGAGAAGGCGAGCGGCTGGCGGTAGTGGCCGGAGATCAGGTAGGCGACCACCGTCTGACCGCCGTAGCGGTTGATCGCCTCGGAGAGCTGGAAGATGTTGCCGACCGACTTCGACATCTTCTCCTCGTCGATCTGGACCATCCCGTTGTGCATCCAGATCTCGGCGAGCGGGAGGCCGCGCGCCGCCTCGGTCTGGGCGATCTCGTTCTCGTGATGGGGGAAGACCAGGTCGATGCCGCCGCCGTGGATCGCGAAGTCGGGGCCGAGCTCCTTCTCTGACATCGCCGAGCACTCGATGTGCCAGCCAGGCCTGCCCCTGCCCCAGGGCGAATCCCAGGAGGTGTCCTCGCCCTCCTTGTGACCCTTCCAGAGGGCGAAGTCGAGCGGGTCCTCCTTCAGGGAGGCCGTGCCCGCCTCCTCCCCCTGGTCCATCTCGGCGGGATCGCGGTTGGAGAGCTTGCCGTAGCCGTCGAAGCTCCGGACCCTGAAGTAGACGTCGCCATTCGCCTGATAGGCGTGCCCCGAGTCGATCAGGGAGGCGATCAGGGAGACGATCTCCCCGATCGTCTCGGAGGCGAGCGGCTCGGCGTCGGGCCGCTCGAGCCCGAGCGCGTCCGTGTCGGAGACGTACGCCGCGGTCATCTCGGCGGCGTAGGCGTCCGAGGGCTCGCCGGCCTGCCTCGCTGCGTCGTAGATCTTGTCGTTTATGTCGGTGACGTTGATGACGAGCTTCGCGTCGAGGCCCTCGTGCTCGAGAAAGCGCTTCAGCAGGGTGAAGACCACGTAGGGCCGGGCGTTGCCGATGTGGATCCGCCCGTAGACGGTCGGCCCGCAGGCGTAGATGCCGACCTCCCCGCGCTCGCCCGTCCGCAGCTGGCGCGTGTCGCCGCTCAGCGTGTCCCCGATGCGGATCTCGCTCACCGCGCGGATGCTATTCGCGGACACGAGCACGCATATTCCGTGAGGAATCGGTTAAGACGGATTGCGTGGGCGGGAACAACCGTTCGGGGCGATACCCTGATGCGGCCTTGACTGAGGTCTCGTCGGAGGGGCAGGTGCTGCAGGAGGTGGAGGCGGCTTTCGCCTCCCTCCACCAGCGCTACCTCGGCGCCGACAAGGGCTTCCGCGCGAGCTACCGGATCGAGCTCGACGACCTGGGTCTGAGCTGGGCGGTCGAGCTCGACGAGAGGCGCTGCGTGGTCACCGTCTCGCCTGAGCGCGATCCCGACACCGTGATCGGAACCGATGCGGCGACCTGGCTCGAGCTCCGCGAGGGCCGGCTCTCCGGCCTCGACGCCTTCCGCTCGCGGCGCCTCTGGGCGCGCGGGAACCTCGACCTGGCCGTCGCCTTCGAGGGGTTCTTCCAGCGGCCCCAGGGCCGCTCGCCGCTGCTTCGCATCCACGAGGTGCGGGCCGGCAAGGCGCGGATCTCCACGCTGACCGCGGGCGACGGGATCGAGACCGTGATCCTGATCCACGGCCTGGGCAGCAACAAGACGAGCTTCTACGAGACGGTCTCGGCCCTCACCCCCCAGCACACCGTTCACGCGATCGACCTGCCCGGCTTCGGCTCCTCCTCGAAGCCGCTGCGCGCGCCCTACGACGCGGCCTGGTTCGCCCGCTCGGTCACGCGGTTCATGGACGCCATGGGGATCGAGCGCGCCCACCTGGTCGGTAATTCGCTCGGGGGCCGGGTGGCGATCGAGGTCGGGCTGCGCGAGCCCGGCCGCGTGCAGAGCCTCAGCCTGCTCTGCCCGTCGATGGCCTGGCGGCGGCGGCGGCAATTCGTGCCGCTGGTCAAGCTGCTCCGGCCCGAGCTGGCGGCGATTCCGCACAGCTTCGGCGGTGCCCTGGTGCGTCAGCAGTTCTGGAGCATGTTCTCGCGGCCGGAGCGGATCCACCCGACCTCCGCGGACGTCGCGGTGGAGGAGTTCCTGCGGACGTATCGCTCGGTGAACACGCGGGTGGCGTTCAGCGCATCCGCGCGCCACATCTATCTCGAGGAGCCCGACGGCCCGCGGGGCTTCTACACCCGTCTGCGGGAGCTCGAGCCGCCGGCGATGTTCGTCTGGGGCGACGAGGACCCGCTCGTCCCGCTCGCCTTCTCGCGCTACGTGAGCGACGCGCTGCCCGACGCTCGCCAGGTCGTGCTCGATCAATGCGGGCACGTCCCCCAGGTCGAGCATCCCGTCGACGCCAACGCCCTCGTCCACGACTTCATCGGACATGCGCAGGCGTCGGCACGGGAGCGGGCCGCGAAACGGCTCGGCCGGGCGGCGCGCCGCCTGCAGGACCGGATCGCCGCCGCCTAGAATCGGCCCATGGCTGAGAGCGGCGCCAGCACCGCCACCGACGAGCGGCAGAGGCAGAGCCAGAACGGCGGGGATCCCGGCAGCCCGCGTGACGGAGGCTCCGAGCGGCCCTCCCTGCTGCGCCGCTTCGTCGACGAGCTCCAGAGCCGGCTGACCGCCGACCTCGACGACCGCGACCCCGACTACATCCGCGAGAACCTCTCGCTCACCTGGCTCGTCGCGAGCATCTGGTTCCGCGGGGAGGTGCGGAACATGGAGCGGATTCCGGAGGAGGGACCGGTCCTGCTGGTCGGCAATCACTCCGGGGGCAATATCACCCCGGACACGATCGTCTTCACGCTCGCCTTCAACACCTACTTCGGGGTGGAGCGGCCCTTCTACCAGCTCGCCCACAACCTGGTGCTGACCTCGCCCGTCGGGCCCTTCCTGCGGAAGTTCGGGACCGTCGCCGCCTCGCACGAGAACGCCCGCAAGGCCCTCGA
This sequence comes from Solirubrobacterales bacterium, assembly GCA_036557385.1. GTDB lineage: Bacteria > Actinomycetota > Thermoleophilia > Solirubrobacterales > 70-9 > DASUPK01. Next base: position 7,151 of record DATBHQ010000141.1, read on the forward strand.
CTGCGACGCGGCGGTCCTCGTCTACCCGGGCGGCGACTGGGAGGTGAACCGGCCGAGCTGGGAGGCGAACAAGATCGACTTCGCCGGGCGCAAGGGCTTCATCAAGCTCGCCCTGGACGCCGGGGTGCCGATCGTGCCGATCGTCTCCGTCGGTGGCCAGGAGACGGCGATCTTCCTCACCCACGGCGAGCGCCTCGCCAAGACGCTCCGCCTCGACAGGCTGCTTCGGCTGAAGACCCTGCCCGTCAACCTCTCGCTGCCGTGGATCGTCAACGTCGGCGACTTCCTCGGCCACCTGCCGCTGCCCGCGAAGATCACGGTGCAGGTCATGGAGCCGATCGATCTGCGCGAGCGCTACGGGCCCGCCCCGGACACGCAGCGGATCTACGAGGACGTCACAGGGCTGATGCAGGATGAGCTCGACGAGCTCGCTGCCGAGCGCCGCCTGCCCGTGGTCGGGTAGGTCGCGGTGTGAGGATCGAGCAGAAGGTCACCGTCGACGCTCCCCGGCGCCTGGTCTGGGAGTACGTCACCGAGCCCGCCAACTACCCGGTGTTCATCGACGGCCTCACCCGCTGGGACGTGGCGGGGGATCGGCACAAGGGCCTCGGCGCGCGCTACCGGATGTTGATCAGGGTCGGCGCCGCGGACGTGGGCGGCCTGATCGAGATCGTGGAGTGGCAGCCCGAGGGCGACATGGCCTGGAGCTCCGTCACCGGAGTCGATCAGCGCGGCCGCTGGCGCCTGCGCGAGCTGGGCGACGGCCGCACCCGCGTGACCTTCCGCTTCGCCTACGGCGTGGCGGGCGGAGGGTTTCCGGCGTTGATCGCCGAGCGGGTGGCGGCCGTCTCGCTCAACCGCCGCTTTCGCCTTTCGCTGATCAACTTGAAGCGCGCGGTCGAGGAGCGCGGCACCGAGGTGGCGACCGCCTAGCTCCGCTCAGTAGGTGCGCAGCCGCCGGCCACCGACGTAGTGGGTGCCCGCCGGCTCGGCGGCCGCCGCCTCGGAGGCCGCCTGGTCCGCCATGCGCCGCCGGGCGAGATCCTCGACCTCCGCCCCCGGCTGGTCGTCGTCCGCCGCCTCTCCCCTGAGCGCTTCGACCCGGGCCCGCTCGACCTTCTCCTGGACCTGCCGCTCTGCCCGGCGCCGCGCCGCCTCGACTCGCTCCTCGGCCTCCCGCTGGAGCCGGACCGCCTCCTGGCCCAGGGCCGCCTCGGCCTCGGCCCGCGCGCGGGCCTCGGCCTCGTTCGCCACCCGGTCGGCGAGCCTCCGGATCCGGTCCTCGGACTCGCGGCGCGCCTGCTCGGCCGCCTCGCGCACGCGCCTGTCCATCTCCTTGCGGAGGCGCTCGGTCTCGGCACCCTCCGCCTGGGCCGCGGCTTCCGCGCGCTGCTCGGCGGCGATCGCGCGCTGCTCGGCCTCGTTCAGCCGGGTGGTGATCTCGCGCATCGCCTGCTCGGCCTCCCCCGCCCTCGTCTCGGCTCGCTGCCGGCGCTCCAGGGCGTCCTTCAGCGCCGCGTCCAGCCGGGCCGCCCGTCGCTCGGCATCATCGGCCAGGCCGGATCTTCCCTCGGCCGCGGCAGCACGCTCTTCGGCCCGCTCCGCCCGGTGCCGGGCCCGTAGGATCGCCTGCCGCGCTTTCTCGCTGAGCTCCCCCTCGACGCGCCGGGCGCGCTCGATCGCCTCGCTCGCCGCGGCCCGCATGCTCTCGGCCGCCGCCTCGGCGGCGTCGGCCTCCTCACGGGCCCTCGCCTCTCGCTCGCGGAGCTCCTGGATCAGCTCCGTAGCCTTGGCGCGAAACCGCTCGGTCGCGGCACGAGCCTGGTCGATCTCCTCTCGGATGGGTCCTCCGGTCTTCGGTCAGTCGGCGAGCTGGCGTTCCGCGAGCTCGCGCTTCAGGACCTTACCCGTCGCGTTACGCGGAAGTTCGTCGACGAAGACGATCTCGCGCGGGACCTTGTAGCGCGCGAGGTTCTGCTTGACGTACCCCTTCAGCTCGTCCTCGTTCGTGTCCCTGCCCTCCCCCAGGACGACGAACGCGCGCAGGCGCTGGCCGAACTCCTCGTCGTCCACGCCGATCGCCGCGGCCTCCTCGACCGCCTCGTGATCGGCTAGCAGGTCCTCGACCTCCCGGGGGAAGACGTTCTCGCCGCCTGAGACGATCATCTCGTCGTCCCGCCCGTCGATGAAGAGGCGGCCGTCCTCGTCGAAGTGCCCGACGTCACCGGAGGAGAGCAGGTCGCCGAGGTGCTCCTTGTCCCCGCCGCCGGTGTAGCCCTCGAAGGCGAGCTGGTTGCCGATGAAGATCCGCCCGGTCTCGCCCTCCGGCACGTCCTTCCCGTCCTCATCGACGATCCGGATCACGGTGCCCCGCGGCGGCCTGCCGGCGGTGCCGGGCGCGGCGCGCATGTCCTCGGGAGTCGCGATGGTCGCCCAGGCCACCTCGGTGGAGCCGTAGAGGTTGTAGAGGTTGTCCCCGAACTCGTCCATCCACCTGGTCGCCAGCTCGCCCGGCAGGGTCGAGCCGCTCGCGGCGGTGACCTCGAGGGAGGAGAGGTCGTAGCGCGCCTTGACCTCGTCCGGGAGCGCGAGGATGCGCTGCATCATCACCGGAACGACGGCGAGCACGCGGGCGCGATGCTCCGCGGTGGCACTCAGGGTGTCCTCCGGGTCGAACCGGGGCCGGAGCACCATGGTCGCCGCCGTCGGCAGGCTGAGGATGAAGTGCAGGAAGCCCCAGGAATGGAAGAGGGGCGCCGCGATCATCGCGGTCTCGCCATGGCGCCTGGGGATCTTGGACAGGAGTGCTGCGAGCGCGCCCAGGCCCTCCGGCTGGCTTCGCTGCGCGCCCTTCGGCGTCCCGGTGGTACCGGAGGTGAGGATGATGTAGCGGCCGTGCTCCGCCGGCGCCTCCAGGTCGTCGCCGGGGGCGCCCGAGATCAGCTCCTCGACGGTGGGCTCGTCGGCCCGGTCGACCTCGTCCTCCCAGGCGACGTAGCGCCGCATCTCGCCCTTGACGCCGGAGAGCAGCTCGGCGAACTCCTGGTCGTAGACCATCGCACCCGGCCGCTCGCGGTCCATCACGTCGGCGAGCTGCGGGCCGGCGAAGGACGTGTTCAGGTAGAGCGCCACCGCGCCCAGCTTCGAGCACGCCATCGTCGCCTCGATGAAGTAGCGGTGGTTGCGGCACATGATCGCCACCCCGTCGCCGAGGCCGATCCCCTCGTCGCGCAGCGCGCGCGCCAAGGCGTTCGAGCGCCGGTGGGTCTCCTCCCAGGTGAGCGTCCCGGCCTCGTCGATGATCGCCGTGATGTCCGGGTGAGTGATCGCGTTGGCGGCGGAACCGAGCGCGGGCGAGGCGCCCCAGCGGATGTAGCGCTCCGCCACCCTGGCGAGCCTGTCCGGCCGCATCGGGCGGAGCAGGCCGACCTCCGAGAAGACCCGCAGATCGAAGGCGGCGTCCCCGAGCGCGGCCGGAATCCGCGAGGCGATGCCGGCGATCCCCTCTCTCAGCCCGTCCTGTGCCATACGTCGAGGAAGCTTATGCCCCGGTATCGACCAGGGCCACCGCGATGCAGGCGACGCCCTCCCCCCGGCCGATCGCGCCCATGCCCTCGTTGGTCGACGCCTTTACGCTCACCGGCGCCGAGAGGACGCCGCTCAGCTTCGAGGCCATCTCGGCCTTGTACGGGGCCAGCTTCGGCTCCTCGCAGATCACGGTGGCATCGACGTTCGCGACCGCGCCCGGCAGGCGCCCGACGACCACGCGCAGCAGGTCGATCGAGTCGGCGTCGCGCCACTCCTCCTCGTCGTCGGGGAAGAGCTCGCCCACGTCGCCCAGCCCGCAGGCGCCCAGGAGCGCGTCGATGACGGCATGGGTGAGCACGTCGGCGTCCGAGTGCCCGGCCAGTCCGCGGTCGTGCTCGATCTCCACCCCGCCGATCATCAGGGTCTCACCCTCCACCAGCCGGTGGCTGTCATAGCCGGTGCCGACCAGCAGCGCCATCAGGCCTCCGCCTCGGAGTCGGTGGCCCGGCTGGGGACATCGCCGTCGCGGCCGAGCGGCTCGAGGCGCCGGCGCCGGCCCTCGAATGCGCAGATCCGCCCGACGCCGATGCCCTCGAGAAACTCGATGGCCCGGTCGTAGCCGTAGCCGACCTGGTCCGGCGCGTGCGCGTCCGAGGAGAGCGCGAAGTCGGCACCCGCCTCGACCAGCATCTCGGCGAGGGCGCGGGCCGGGTAGATCTCGCCGACGTGCTTGCGGAGCCCCGCGGTGGAGACCTCGACCGCCACGCCGGTCTCGGAGATCGCCTCGACCAGCGGTTCGTAGTGGAAGCGCGGATCGCGCTGCGGCTGCGGACGGTCGTCACCCCAGAGCTTCACCAGGTCCGGGTGGGAGACGATGTCGAAGAGGCCCGAGCGCACCAGCTCGGCCTGCCAGCGAAAGTAGGTCCCCCAGAGCTCGTCCGGGTCCGGGATCGCCTCCCAGACGTCGTAGCGGCGGTCGTCGAGGGCTCCTCGCTCGCCGAGGAAGTGGACCGACCCGATCACGTAGTCGAAGTCCCGCTCCAGGAGGTTCGCCGTCCGGTCCTCGCTGCCGGGCACGAAGTCGCACTCGATGCCGAGCCGCAGCGGCGTCTCGCGAACGAACTCGACGTAGGCATCGAGGTCGTCCCTCGCCTGACCCTGCCAGTAGGGGTGGTCCCAGATCTCGAGCGCCTGGGTGAAGCGGTAGACGTGCTCGGAGACGCCGAGCTCCTCGATCCCGTGCTCCTCGGCCGCGGCGAGGTAGCGATCGACGTTCTGATCGCTGAAATGGTCCCCGGCCTCGCCGCTGTCATCGGGGCGCAGATGGAGGTGGTAGTCGGTCAGCACGTGCGCCCAAGCTACCGGCCGGCGGCGCTCTAGAGTCCCGCCGGCGTGCTCGCCAAGGTCGCCATCGTGCTCGCCGCCTTCGCCATCGGGGTCGGTCTCGCGGAGCTGTTCGGCGCCAAGAACCTGGGCACGGCGCTGGGAGTTGGCCAGCTGACCTTCGTGGTCGGGCTGGTGTACGTCCTGATGCGACGCTAGATCTAGGTTCGCCGGCCCTTGGGCATGATCAGGCTGAGCAGTGAGCGGCGCCCGCACTTCGGGCACCGAGAGAGGGCGTGCTGGAGGGTCGCGCCGCAGTGGCGGCAGGCAGGCCTGGGCTTGACCACGTTGGGCACGGCCGCAGTCTAGAACTCGATCTCGGAGCCGAGCGTGACCGTTCGCTCGGGCGGCAGCTTGAAGTAGTCGGCGGGCTCTGCCGTGATCACCGCGATCCACAGGAACAAGCGCTTGCGCCAGTAGGTCATGCCGGGCTTGTGACTCGGCTCGAGCTCCACCCGCGAGAGGTAGAACGACGCGTTCCGAGCATCGACGGGGCACTCGACGCCGGCCTTCGCGATCTGTCGGACCAGCTTGGGCACGTCGTACTCCTCGGCATATCCGTGCTTGGCGCGAACGAACGTGATGCGGTCGTCCTGAAAGCCGAGGTCGTCGATCTCGAGGCGTTCGCGGGGCGGCACGCGCGGAACCGGCAGCGTCTCCAGCGAGAGGATGATCGCGTTCTCGGGGAGCGAGTGGAGGTGGTCGACGCAGGCGCGCATCGAGAGCGGGGCCGTCTCCTTGCCCCGGTTCAGGAACACCCCGGTGCCGGGAACGCGCTCGACCGGCGGCTTCCGGCTGCGCAGCTCCGAGACGAAGCCCTTCAGGGGCCCCTCGACGTGGAAGCGCTGCCTGGTGACCAGCTGCCTGCCGCGGAACCAGGTGACCATGACGAAGAAGAGCAGGAAGCCGATCGCGAGCGTCAACCAGGCGCCGTGGCCGATCTTGGTCAGATTCGACGCGAAGAACGCCAGCTCGATCGTCAGGAAGAACCCGGCACCGGCCACCACGGCCGGAATGGGCACGTGCCAGCGGTGCCTGGCGATGACGGAGAAGAGGATGGTCGTCATCAGGATCGTTCCGGTCACCGCCGTGCCGTAGGCGAAGGCGAGCTTCGCGGATGACTGGAAGGCCAGCACCAGGGCGACGACGACGATCAGCAGCAGCCAGTTGATCGCCGGCACGTAGACCTGCCCGTAGGCGCGCGAGGAGGTGTGGATCACGTGCAGGCGCGGCAGGTAGCCGAGCTGGGCCGCCTGGTGGGCGATCGAGAAGGCTCCCGAGATCACCGCCTGCGAAGCGATCACCGTCGCTGCGGTGGCGAGGATGACCAGCGGGATCAGGCCGCCGTGCGGCATCAGGTGGAAGAACGGCGCGCTGCTCGCGCTGCGGTCATCGATGATCAGCGCCCCCTGACCCAGGTAGCTCAGGATGCAGGCCGGGAAGACCAGCAGCAGCCACGCACGGGTGATGGCACCCCGCCCGAAGTGGCCCATGTCGGCGTAGAGCGCCTCGACGCCGGTGAACGCCAGGACCACGGAGGTGAAGGCGTAGAAGCCCTTCGGCTCGCCGTGGAGGAGGAAGTCGAACGCGTAGCTCGGCGACAGTGCCTTGAGGACCTCGGGGTGCATCGTGATCCCGCGGACGCCGAGGACGGCGATCGTCGTGAACCAGACGAGCATCACCGGCCCGAAGAACCGGCCGACCGAGCCGCTCCCCAGCCGCTGCGCCGCGAAGAGCAACACGATGATCGCGACGGTGATCGGCACAATCCAGCTGTCCATCGAGGACTCGATCGTCTCGGTCCCCTCCACGGCCGAGAGCACCGAGATCGCCGGCGTGATCATGCTGTCGCTGAAGAAGAGCGCGGCGCCGAAGACCCCGAGGCCGGCGAGGACGAACTTGGTGCGGCCCTTGACCCCGTCGCCGATCTGACGCACCTGCGAGATCAGCGCCATGATCCCGCCCTCTCCGTCGTTGTCGGCGTTCATCACCAGGCCGACGTATTTGACCGTGACGATGATCGTCACGGCCCAGAAGATCAGCGAGACGATCCCGTAGACGTTGTCGAGCGAGACCGCCACCGGATGGGGATCGCTCGGGTTGAACGCCGTCTGGACGGTGTAGATCGGGCTGGTCCCGATGTCGCCGAAGACGACCCCGAGCGCCGCCACGGTCAGCGCGGTAGCGCCGAGCGCCCGCTTGGCCTCCGCTTGCATGCGGCGAGGCTACGCGCGCTCGCGGAGCAGAAGCTCGGCCACGTGCAGGTCGGTCGGGGTGGTCACCTTGATGTTCTCCGCGGGGGCCGGATGGATCAGGACCCGGCCACCCCCGCGCTCGAGCAGCATCGCGTCGTCGGTCGCCTCGGGCAGCGAGTCGGGATCCGAGAGCGCCTCGCGGAGTGCTTCGGCTCGAAAGGCCTGTGGGGTCTGGACCGCCCAGAGGCCCGCGCGATCCAGGGTCCTCTGGACCAGACCGTCCTCGCCGGCCTCCTTGATCGTGTCGGTGACTGGGGCCGCGGCGATCGCTCCGGCCGCCTCCTCGTCCGCGGCCAGACGGTCGACCACGGCGTTGATCAGCGCCGGCGTCACCAGCGGGCGGGCGGCGTCGTGAACGACGACGATCTCCTCCCCGCAGAGCTCCACGGCCCTGGCCACGGACTCCGAGCGATGCACACCCCCGGCCACAGCAACTACGCCTCGCTCGGCCACGGGCCCCTCCTCGCCGGGCGGGACGGCCACGACGATCTCCTTGATCAGCGCCGCCTCGCGAAACGCGTCGAGCGACCAGTCGAGCAGCGGACGCCCGCCGAGCTCGACGAAGGCCTTCGGGCCGCCGGCTCCGAGACGCTCACCGGAGCCGGCGGCCGCGATCACGGCCGCTGCGGAGGTCGCCGCCTCAGGCGGTCGCCTTGACGGCGCCGAAGCGCTCCTCCAGCAACTCGTCCAGGTACGCCTCAGCGCCCTCCTCATCCTTGTCGAGGGCGTACATGAACTCAGAAGCGAGGATCTTCTTCGCACGGGTGTACATCTGCTTCTCACCCGTTGAGAGTCCCTTCTCCCACTCCCTGATCGCCAGGTTGCGAACCACCTCGGCGAGCTCGTAGACGTCACCCGTCTTGATCTTCTCGCGATTGTGCTTGAACCGGCGGTTCCAGTTCTTCGGCATCTCGGAGACCTCGTCCGTGAGGACCCCGATCACCTTCTTGACCTGCTCCTCATCGATCACGCGCCGCAGGCCGGCGCGGTGGGCGTTCTCGCAGGGGACCATCACGGTCATGTTGTTGTGGAGGATGTTGATGGTCAGGTAGTCCCTCTTCTCGCCCATCAGGTCCTTGCTCTCCTTCTTCAGGACCACTCCCGCCCCATGGTGCGGGTAGACGACGTTGTCGCCTTCCTCGAAGTTGCAGACTGGCGCCTCCAACTCGAGGTCGGCAACCGCCGCCTCCTCTTCCAATACCTCCTCTGTTACCTCGGGAATTGGTCTCTCCTTTCGTCGAGACGGCCTGACGGGGCCGTCAACTCTGCAAGTACCGGTCGACCGGGTCGACCTCCTGAAGTCTCCGTAGGCCCTCGCGGATGTCCTTCGCGCGGCCCGCGCCGACGCCCTCCACGGCCTCGAGGTCGTCGTCGCTCGCGGCCAGCACCTCGTCGAGCCCGCCGAACTCCTGGATGATCCGCTGGACCACCAGCTTGGGCAGGCGCGGGATGCGTCCCAGCACGCGGTAGCCGCGCGGGGACACCGGGAAGTCGAGTGTCGACACCTTGCGGTCGTAGCCGAGCAGCTCGGCGAGGCGGCCGAAGTCGAGCAGGTCCTGGTGGGGCATCCGCGCGATGGAGGCGAGGGTGGTCGAGAGGTTCTCCTCGGTGTCCTCGACCGAGTAGTCGCGGATCAGCGCGGACTTGTCGGCGGCGACCCCGACCATCGTCTCCTCAAGCTGCATCTCGATCAGCCTGCCCTCCGTACCCAGCTCCACGATGTAGCGCTCAACCTCGACCGCCATCCGGGTCACCAGCTCCGCGCGCTGGAGCACGGAGAGCACCTCGTAGAGGACGGCCGCGCCCTCGAACTCGAGCCGGGTGAGCCGGGTCGAGACCGAGTCGAGGCGGGCGCGGTACTTGTCGAGGGTGGCGAGGCCCTGGTTCGCTTTGGCGAGCACCGCAGGGATGTCCTGGAGGATGTACTTCATCCCGCCCAGGTAGAGCGAGACCACGTCGCGGCGCTCCGAGATCGCCACCACCAGCGCGTCGGTCTGCTTCGAGACGCGCTCGGCGGTCCGGTGGCGGGTGCCGGTCTCCGACGAGAGGATCGTCGGGTCGGGCATCAGCTGGACGTTGGCGCAGACGATCTTGGTCGCCTGCTCGTTGAGAACGATCGCGCCGTCCATCTTCGCCACCTGGTAGAGCAGCGCCGGGGTGTAGTCGATGTCCAGGCTGATGCCCCCCGAAAAGAGAAAGGAGACCTCCTCAGGGTCTCCGATGACGATCAGCCCGCCCGTCCGCGAGTGGACGATGTTGTCGATCCCCTCACGGAGCGCCGTGCCGGGAGCGACGATGTCGAGAGCCCGCAGAAGTCGCGGATCCTGTCGCGCCTCCAACTCCTGTAGATCGTCGCCGGGAAGCGAAGACGCCATCGCGGCTGATGGAAGCAGATACCGAAGACGCGTGCTTTGCGGGGAAATCCGCCTGGATAGGTCGGGAAAGGGGTTGTCAAGCAGCTCAGGACTAAACGCTTCGGCGGCGGGTCCTGTCGTCGCAGGGACCGTCCCACCTACGACGCCACCCGCCGAGAAGCCGCTACGCCGCCCGTCTCAACTTCGAGTGCGACCGGTGGCCGGATAGCGCCGCTCGCAGTGAGGCGACGGGCGACAGGCCGGCGACTGGATCGTCTCCCGCGGACGGTCCGAGCACCTTTCCCAAGCCGAATTTCTTTGCCTCCGCGACGCGGCGGTCGGCGTGGGCCACGTAGCGGATCTCGCCGGTCAGCCCGATCTCGCCGAAGCAGGCCAACGGCTTGCCGTCGGCCTCGAGCTCGCGGCCGGAATGGGCGGAGGCGACCGCCAGGGCGATCGCCAGGTCGGCGCCCGGCTCGTCGACCCGGATGCCGCCCGCCACGTTGACGAACACGTCGGCCGCGCCCAGGCTGATGCCGGCGTGGCGGGTGAGCACCGCGAGCACCAGGGCCAGCCGGTTGCGGTCGACCCCGGTCGCGGTGCGCCGCGGCGGCACGATCTCGGTCGGGGCGACCAGGGCCTGGACCTCGACCAGCAACGGCCGCGTCCCCTCCATCGAGCAGAGCACCACCGACCCGGGGGCGGGCGATGCCTCTCCCGCGAAGCGAGCCGAGGGATCGACGACCTCGACCAATCCGCCCTGGCGCATCTCGAAGACGCCCACCTCGCTGGTCGCGCCGAAGCGGTTCTTGAGCGCGCGCAGGGTCCGGAAGGTCCGCTCCCGCTCCCCCTCGAAGTGCAGGACGCAATCGACCAGGTGCTCGAGCGCGCGGGGGCCGGCGAGCGATCCCTCCTTGGTCACGTGCCCGATCAGGACCAGGGTGACGTCGAGACGCTTGGCGGTCTCGAGCAGCGCCGAGGTCGCCTCGCGCACCGCGCCGACGCTGCCCGGAGCCGAGTCGGGGACGGCGAGGGTCTGGACCGAGTCGATCACGCAGGCCGCCGGGCGCTCCGCCTCGAGCGCCGCCAGCACGCTCTCGAGGGAGGGCTCCGCGAGCATCGGCACCGAGAGGGCGGCCTCGCCGAGGCGCTCAGCCCGGCGCCGGACCTGCGCGGCCGACTCCTCGCCGGATACATAGAGGACCGGCTGGCCCGCCGCGGCGAGGTTGGCGAGCGCCATCCCGGCCAGCGTGCTCTTGCCGATCCCGGGCGCGCCACCGAGGAGGACGAGGGAGCCCGGCACCAGGCCCCCGCCCAGCACGCGATCGAGCTCGGCGATGCCCGTGCCGAGGCGCTCCGAGCGCTCCGCATTGACGTCGCGGAGCGCGATGGGCTTGGGGGCGCTCCCCCGGGCCGCCCGAGCACCTCGCCGCCCCGGCGAGGTGGAGCTCGCTTGCTGCTCGAGCGTGTTCCAGGCGCCGCAGCCGGGGCACTGCCCGGTCCAGGTGAGCGCCGCGTGCCCGCACTCCGAGCACCGGTATGAGGCTGACTTCGCCGCCACGTACCCACACTAAGGACGCGGCCCGACGAACTAGGAGCAGTCGGGTCAGGGATTGAGCTGCAGCCGGTGCAGCTTCACCACACCGCGCTCCGTCGTCTCGACCCCCCAGCCTCTCTTCTCCGCCTCCTCGAAGAAGGGCCCCGCGGCGGGCCGGGCGGGGTCGGCGATCACGGCCTGCGGGGCGAGGCGCGGCAGCAGGTCGAGCAGCCAGGCGACGCTCGGTCGCTCGTAGAGGACATCCGCCCCCAAGACGAGGTCGAACGGGGCCCGGTCCATCAGATCGGCCGGGTCCTCCCACTCGACGGCCAGCGTCTCGAGTTCGATGCCGTTCTGCCGCGCATTGCGCTGCACCAGGTCGAGGGCGTCCGCGTCGGAGTCGGTCGCGAGGACGATCGCGCCGGCGCGAGCGGCGGCCATGCTCGGCAGCCCGAGCCCACAACCAAGCTCGACCACCCTGCGGCCCATGAGCGGAACGCGTTCCAGCTCACGCGCGAGCGCCACGCCGCTGCGCCAGAGAATCGACCAGTAGGGCGCGAGCGGCGCCCACTCGACGGGTCCGTCGTCCGGAAACGCGGCGCCGTCCTCGGGCTGGAGCAGCCGTAGCTCTCCGCTCGGCAGCTCGACCGTGAGCGGCACCAGCTCCCAGTCGAAGTCGAGCTCAGCCAGGGCTGCTCGGGAACGGCGCGCCGGCGAAGAAGGCGAACCAGACCAGGAAGGCGATCAGCGAGACGATCGCCGTGGCGACGAACAGTCGCTCCACGGGATCGCTGCGGTGGTCGCCGGGCCTATAGGGCGTGTCTCGCATGCTCCGGTTCCAGGGATCGCGGCTCGACAGCCGCCCGGGCTGCCCGGTCTGGCGGCGGATCAGGCGCGCGCGAACCCACGACGCGATCAGCAGCAGCCCGTAGTAGGAGACCAGGATCCCCGTCCCGATGAAGGCGGCGACGGGTCCGTTCACCGCCCCCGTCTTCCCGTAGAACTGGGAGGCGACGAAGATCCAGAAGAGCGGGACGCCGAAGCCGATGACGAGCGCCCCGACGAGCGTGAACGCGGTCGAGCCGGTCCCCAGAAGCACTCTCCTGATCACTGCGAGCACTGCGGTGTTCGAGGTTAGCGGGCGGCCGCGGCGGCCTGGCGAAGATCTCGCTCGGGCTCGATCTCCCAGCGGCCTGCGACCTCGGCGAGCTCGGCACTCACCGCCCAGCGATCCGGCCGCTCCTCGCCCGAGTGGTCCGGGGAGGCGCCCTTGAGCGCCATGCAGCCGGAGTTGTCGCCGACCGCGCGGATCTCCTCCACGTCGGCGTCGCTCAGCCGTGCGTCCGCCGGCAGGCTCGCCAGCTCGGCCCGCTTCTCCTCGATCGGCCTGGCCGCCTCCCCGAGCTCCTGGATCAGGGTGGGAACGACGCAGGACACCGCCGGGTGGGCGAGGTTCCACTGGCAGGCGAGGTGCATCGGCGTGAGGCCGACGCGCTCGGCCAGCGGCCGCAGCCGATCCAGCTTGGCGCGGCCCTCCGCGATCCAGCCCTCGGGGCGGAAGTTGCGGTGATCGCCCTGCGGCAGCTCGGTCTCCGGCGTGACGTCGTCCCAGAAGAGCCCGCCGTGGTCCACCACGCGGGTGATCACCCGGACCCCGCGCTCGGCTGCAGCGTCGAGCGCGAGCTCGGCCGGCCAGGGCTCGAACGGGTTGAGGATGACCATCGCCCAGTCGAGCTCCTCGCCGAAGCGCTCGAAGCAGCCGATCAGGTCGAGGGTGAAGCCGTTGGCGGGTCCGGGCGCGACCCCGATGGCGTCGGCGATCCCCTGGTCGCGCAGCGCCGCCATCGCCTCCCAGACCGCCGCGCTCTCGTAGCCGGTCCGATCCGGGTTGTGGAGCAGGAGCAGGTCGAAGCGGCCCTGACCGAGCCGCTCGAGACTCCGCTCGGCGGCCATCCGCAGGTAGCCGGCGTAGTCCTCCGGGCCCCGCAGGGATGGGTCGGTGAAGCGCGGAAAGCCGCGGGGCCCTTCCCGCTCCCCCTCGTAGAAGTCGTGACCGACCGCCCCGACGAGGCTGAATTTGTCGCGGGGCAGGTCCGCGAGCGCCCGACCGACCAGGGAGTCCGCCTCCCCCTGCCCGTAGACATCCGCGGTCATCACGGTGCTGATGCCCTCATCCGGGCGCAGCAGCGCCTCGAGCCGCTCGGGCTCGATCGCCTCGCCGAAGCGCAGGAAGCGCCCCCCGCTCCAGCTTCCGATCGCGGTTCTTCCGGGGCCCGGCATGAGCCGAACGGTAGCGTTGAGGGCATGACGCCCGAGGCCGCCACCGCCCTCGACGAGGTCACCTGGAACCTCTCCGACCTGCTGGAGGGCGACAGCGTCGACGGCGCGGAGAATGATGAGACCGCCCTCGGCGCGCTGCTCGACCGGGCGGAGCAACTCGCCGACGCCTTCGCCGAGACCTACGAGGAGCGCGTCGCTGAGCTGGATGGCGCCGGGCTCGTCGAGGCGATGCGGCGTCTGGCCGAGATCTCCGAGCTCGCCGGCCGCGCCGGGAGCTACGCCCACCTGCGCTTTGCCGCGGACACGGAGGACCCGGCCAACGGAGCGCTCGTCCAGATGGTGAGCGAGCGAGGTACCGCGATCCAGACCAAGCTGCTCTTCTTCGAGCTCGAGTGGGTCCAGATCCCCGATGAGCGAGCCGATCAGCTGCTCGAAACCGACGGCCTCGACTTCGCGCGCCACTATCTGCGGACGGAGCGCCGCTACCGCCCGCATCTCCTGTCCAAGCCGGAGGAGACGATCGCCACCGAGCTCTCGGTCACCGGGCGGTCGGCTTGGACGCGGCTCTTCGACGAGCTCACCTCGGCCGTCCGCGTCGAGCTGACCGGCGAGGAGGAAGCCGTCTCGCTCGACGTCGCGCTCTCGCGCCTGATGGACGCCGATCGCGACGTGCGCCGCTCCACGGCCGAGGCCGTCACCGCGGCGCTCGAGCCGGGGCTCCGCACACGCGCCTACGTCTTCAACACGCTGCTCCAGGACAAGTCGATCAAGGACCGCCTGCGTTCCTACCCGCACTGGCTCGCGTCGAGGAATCTCTCGAACGAGGCATCTGACGAATCGGTCCAGGCGCTGGTCGAGGCGGTCAAGGGCCGCTACGACTTGGCGCGTCGCTGGTACGAGACCAAGACCAGGCTGCTCGGGCTCGATCACCTCGCCGACTACGACCGGATGGCCGCCGTCACCAGCGACGACGAGGAGGTGCCCTGGGATCGGGGCAGGGACCTCGTGCTGGAGTCGTTCGCGTCCTTCTCCGATCGCGCTGCCGGCGTCGTGGAGCGGTTCTTCAGCGGCCGCTGGATCGATGCGCCGCCGACGCCGGTGAAGAGGGGCGGCGCCTTCAGCGCCTCGACCGTGCCGTCCGTTCACCCTTACGTGCTGCTCAACTACACGGGCAAGCGCCGCGACGTGATGACGCTCGCGCACGAGCTGGGCCACGGTCTGCATCAGACGCTCGCGCGCGAGCAGGGGATCTTCCACCAGGACACGCCGCTGACCGTCGCGGAGACCGCCTCGGTGTTCGCGGAGGAGATCGTCTTCGGCCGGCTGCTGGAGGGCGCGGAGACCCCCGGGTCACGGCTCAGCCTGCTCGCCGAGGCGATCGAGGGACAGATCGCGACCGTCTTCCGCCAGGTCGCAATGAACCAGTTCGAGGACCGGGTCCATACCGCTCGGCGCGCGGAGGGCGAACTGCCGGCCGACCGCTTCGGTGAGCTCTGGGCCGAGACGCAGTCCGAGCTCCTCGGCGACTCGGTTGAGGTCACCGAGGGGTATCGGTCCTGGTGGTCCTACGTCCCCCACTTCATCGGCACGCCCGGCTACGTCTACGCCTACGCGTTCGGACAGCTGCTCGCCCTCTCCGTCTATCGCCTCTACACCGAGCGCGGCGATGAGATCGTGCCGGCCTACCTGGAGATGCTCGCGGCCGGCGGCTCCCGCTCGCCCGAGGACCTGGCCCGGATCGTCGGCGTCGACCTCGCCGACCCGGGCTTCTGGGACTCCGGCCTCGACCTCGTCGAGGAGCAGCTCAACGCCGCCGTGGAGGCGGCCGACGCGGTGATCGCCTCGTAGAGAGAGCGCGCCGCTGAGGGGGAGGCATCTACCCTCTCGCCGAAGGAAAGACCCCCGCATCCCTTCATGCGGTATCGCGCCAGACTTCGGCTTGGGGCACGGAAGCCCCCCGTCTCATGGTGAAGGGCACCTCCGAAGTCAGGTTGAACGGCCTCATGGCCGTGCGGATCGCGTGGGTGACCGCGGTCGTGGTTTGCGCCGTGGTGATCCCGATCGCCTTGGCCACCGGCACTGGCGGCGGTGAGGCTGCCAAGGGCTTCCCCGGGTTCGCGTTCAGCAGCGGTCGCGATCACTCGGACCAACCGCCGGGCACCCAGTCGCCCGGGGCGTCGTTGCCTGACTCCCCGGTTGCGCTGGCCGGCGCGGTGCGGGCGAAGGATCGCGGCAGGGCCAGCAAGGGATTCCCCGTGGGAAGTCCTTACGGGCCGGGGGCTCCGACTCGGTCGGAGGGCCAACCGGACAGAACCGGTGGCAGGACGCCGATAGGCACACCACGGCCGAAGCCCCCCAAGGCGCCCGCCGGTAGCCCTGCGGCGCCGCAGCAGGCACCATCGGTCGCCCCGGTGAAGCCCCCGAAGGCCCCTCCGGTGACCTCGCCCGGGCCCTCCCCCGCACCACCGGAGACCGCGCCGGATCCCTCCCCGGCGCCACCGGAGAACGCGCCGGCGCCGCCCATAGACCCGACGCCATGAATACGCCCGGTCTCGCTGGGCGTCTCGCCCTTGCGGCGTCCCTCGTCGCCACGTTCCTCCTCGCAGGTCCGGCGCCGGCGGTTGCGGGGACGCTCGATCAGCAACAGACCATGTCGAATACTGAAGCCGGGCTGTACTCGGCCCAGACTCCCGCTCAGACCTTCACGGCGGGCATCACCGGCAGGCTGGACCGGGCCGACCTGTTGCTGCGAAAGGTCGGCGACCCCGCGGAGCCGCTCACCGTCGAGCTTCGCAACGCGGTCGGCGGTCAACCCGGTGCGGAGGTTCTCGCAAGCGCCAGCATTCCCATGTCGGCTCTGGGCAGCAGCCCGGTGTTCGTCCCGGCCACCTTCGATGCGCCGGCAGCCGTCAAGGCCGGCACTCAGTACGCGCTCGTGGCCTACACAGCGCACGCGACCAATGACTGTTGCGGATGGGCCTATCAGGACGCTTCGGACCCGTATGCAGGGGGCGCGGGATTCCTCAGCACCACGTCCCCCCCGCAGGCGCCTTGGAGCGCCCAGGGAGGCGGGGATGACTACGCGTTCATGACCTACGTCGTCCCCCCTCCGCCGGTCGTGCCGGCTCCGCCGGAGCCTCCCCCCGACTCCGGGGCTATGAACCCGGGCACGCAGCAGATCACCTACACGCCGTTCAACGCCGCCGGGAAGATCGTCGTCCCCGCAACCCGCAAGAAGAAGGGGAGATGCTTCTCCCAATCCCTCGAGGCCAGCCGCCCGGGGGTGGTGCGCTGCCTCCGCCACAAGAAGCTTCTCGACCCCTGCTTCAGGTCACCGAGGGCCCGGCACGTCGTCGTCTGCACCCACGCGCCTTCCTCTGTGGCGGCGCGGCTGAAGGTGCGCCACGTCCCGAAGACGAGAGGCCCGTATCTCCACAACGCCTGGGCCGTCAGCGTGGCGGCCGGCGAGTGCCCGTTGATCTCGGGTGCGACGACGGTCTCGCCGCATGGCCGGCTGAATTACGCCTGTCCCGGAAACCTGGACCTCTTCGGCGACCCGACCCCGGCGAGCCCGAATTGGGTGATCTGGGCCGGATATGACCCAGGGGGCGCGAACGCGAGTCAGATCCCGATCAGCACCGTCTGGCACTGAGCCGGCGAGGAGCTAGGCGCTACGACTTGTCGCCGTCGCCGGAAGTCTCCGGCTCGCCGCCGTTGCCGGCCGGCTCGTCGTCGCCGCCCTCGCCCTTCTTCTCAGCGCCAACGCCGACCTTCTCGGGCTCGCTCTTCTTCTGCGGCGGGCGCTTGCGGGGCTTGACGATCTTGAGCTTGAGCGGATGGTCCTCCTCGTCGCCCTTGGCGTCGCGGTCCACCTGAACGGTGGAGCCCGCGGCCATCTGGCCAGCCTTCAGGACCTCGTCGGCGAGCGGGTCCTCGATGTAGCGCTGGATCGCGCGGCGCAACGGCCGGGCGCCCATCGCCGGGTCCCAGCCCTTGTCGACGAGCAGCTCCTTGGCGTCCTTGGAGAGGTCGAGCTGCAGCTCGTGCTCGGCCACCTGGGCCCGGACCCGGTCGACCATCAGGTCGACGATCGAGAGGATCTCCTGCTTCGTCAGCTTGTGGAAGACGATCACCTCGTCGATCCGGTTCAGGAACTCGGGCCGGAAGACCTTCTTCAGCTCGCCCATGATCCGGGACTTCATGTCCTCGTAGGTGACGCCGGTCTCGTCGGAGACGGCGAACCCGAGCGGCGTGTTGCGGGCGATGTCCTGCGCCCCGATGTTCGAGGTCATGATCACGATCGAGTTGCGGAAGTCCACCGTGCGCCCCTGGGCGTCGGTGAGCCTGCCGTCCTCGAGGATCTGCAGGAGGATGTTGAAGACGTCGGGGTGGGCCTTCTCGATCTCGTCGAGCAGAAGCACCGAGTAGGGCTTGCGCCGCACGGCCTCGGTGAGCTGGCCGCCCTCGTCATAGCCGATGTAGCCGGGGGGCGAGCCGACCAGGCGCGAGACGGCGTGCTTCTCCATGTACTCGGACATGTCGATGCGCACCATCGCGTCCTCGTCCCCGAACAGGAACTCGGCGAGCGTCCGCGCCAGCTCGGTCTTGCCGACGCCGGAGGGGCCGAGGAAGATGAATGAGCCGGCCGGGCGCTTCGGGTCCTTGATCCCGGCGCGCGAGCGGCGGATCGCCTTGGAGACGGCGGTGATCGCCATGTCCTGGCCGATGACGCGCTTGTGCAGCTCGTCCTCCATGCGGACGAGCTTCTTCGACTCGGCCTCGGTGAGCTTGAAGACGGGGATGCCGGTCCACATCGCGACGATGTCGGCGATCTCCTCCTCGCCGACCTCCGGGCGCTCGCCGCCCTCGCCCGAGGTCCACTCGTGCTCGAGCTCCTTCTTCTTGTTGGTGAGGCGGCGCTCCTGGTCGCGCAGGTTGGCGGCCTTCTCGAACTCCTGGGAGTCGATCGCGGCCTCCTTCTCGCGCCTCGTGGTCTCGATCTCCTCCTCGAGATCGCGATAGACCGGCGGCTGCGTCATCGACTTGATGCGCAGGCGCGAGGCGGCCTCGTCGATCAGGTCGATGGCCTTGTCCGGCAGGAAGCGGTCGGAGATGTAGCGGTCGGCGAGCTCCGCGGCGGCCTCGAGCGCGTCGTCTGTGATCTTCACGCGGTGGTGCTGCTCGTAGCGCTCGCGGAGGCCCTCGAGGATCTTCACGGTCTCCTCGGTGGAGGGCTGCTCGACCTTGATCTGCTGGAAGCGGCGCTCGAGCGCGGCGTCGCGCTCGAGGTACTTGCGGTACTCGTCGAGCGTGGTCGCGCCGATGGTCTGCAGCTCGCCGCGGGCGAGGGCCGGCTTCAGGATCGAAGCGGCGTCGATCGCGCCCTCGGCGGCGCCGGCGCCGACCAGGTTGTGGAGCTCGTCGATGAAGAGAATGATGTCGCCGCGCTGGGTGATCTCCTTCATCACCTTCTTGAGGCGCTCCTCGAACTCGCCGCGGTAC
>DATBHQ010000142.1:0-19335 GCA_036557385.1 Solirubrobacterales bacterium
CCTGGCGTTCTCGAGCGTCGCCTGGGCCGGTCCCGTCTCCCAGTCGCTGACGACGACGCTCTCGCCGAGTAAACAGGACAAGAAGCAGTTCGGCGGCGTCTCGCTGCACAACGACATCCGGACGACCTTCAGCGGCTTTGACAGCCCGCCCCGCCAGACGGTCTTCACGATTCCACCTGACGTGAAGTTCGTCCCGGGGAACATCCCGGTCTGCCCGCTGAGCGCGGTCGCGAACAAGCCCGATGACCAGGCGCGAGCGGCCTGCCCGCAGAGCATCACCGGTCAGGGCACCGTCGAGGCGCAGGGCTTCCTGGGCACGCAGACGGGCACGGTGACCTTCTTCCGGGGGGACTCCTCCCAGGGGCAGGACATCATCGTCCACACCTCCGTGGGAAGCCTGCTGATCCTGGACGTGATCGGCGACATCAACGGCCGGACGCTGAGCTTCACCGGTCTGCCGAACACCGGCTCGCAGGTGCTGACCGATTTCGACCTCACGTTCAACAAGCGCAAGACGGGCAAGCAGACGTTCTACGTCATGGCCCGCTGCAAGAAGAAGAAGTGGTCGACCACAGAGACGACGACCTTCTACAACGACCAGATGCTCTCGGCGACCTCCACCCAGGCGTGCACTCAGGGGAAGGTGAAGCAACCGAAGGGGAAGGGCGGCAAGAAGGGCGGAAAGAAGGGGGGCAAGAAGCGCAAGAAGCCCCGTCAGCGGAGCGGAAGCTACGCCGGCAGCACCACCCAGCAAGCCGTCGCCCAGTCCTTCCGAAAGATCAGGTTCACGGTCAGCAAGAAGGGAAGGGTGACCCTGACCAGCGAGCCGAGCGTGGCGCGGGGCGATTGCGTGTCCACCCCGGTCTTCACGCTCGGGGGGACGACGGTGAGCAAGAAGCTCTCCCGGCACGGCGCCTTCACCTTCACCCACACCTTCCTCGGCACCAAGATCGACAAGATCCACGGCAAGTTCGTGAGCACGGACGAGGTCGAGGGCTATGCGGTCTACAACTTCGCCGCGCAGGACCTCTGCTCAGGGGGAAGGGCGAAGGTGAACTTCAGCGCGAAGCGCAAATAGAGCGACCGGCGGCGCGGCTCCGACGTCCTCGGGCGATTCCGAGCCAACGCCTTTGACAATCATCGGATTGGGCATATGATTTAGGCAGATGCCCAATTCAGGTGAGCAAACCGAGGTCGAGTCGACACGCGAGAGCATCCTGCGGGCCACGGCGGCGCTGATGGCGGAGATCGGAATAGACCGCGTTCGAACCAGAGCGGTCGCCGAGCGCGCGGGAGTCAACCCCGCCCTCGTCCACTACCACTTCGGGTCGATGTCGGCGCTCTCGATGGAGGCTGCCCAGCACGCCCTGATCGAGGAGCTTGGCCCGGCGATCGAGGCGCTCGAGTCCGGCGCCACGATCCACGAGGGGCTGCGCGCCATGCTCGAATGGATCGAGAGGGAGGGGCAGCGCACGCCCGGCTCGACGATCCTCGCCGAGGCGATGGTGAAGGCGACCCGGGACCCGGCGTTTCGCCGCTGGACCCGAAACGCGTCCCGCCGGTTCCGCGCGCTCATCCTGGAGAGGCTCGAGGCCGCTCGCGACAACGGCGAGATCGATCCGTCTCTGGACCTCGCGTCGACCGCCGTCCTACTCGCTGCCGCGCTCGACGGTCTGCTGTTTCACCGTCTCGTCGACACCACTCTGGACGTCATGCATACGGAGGGGCCCTTCGAGGCGATGCTGGGGGCTCGCCGATGAGGGTGCTCGTCGGAGGCGCGACCGGTTACCTCGGCCGGCACCTCGCCGGCGAGCTCAAGAGCCGTGGGCACACGGTGCGGGGACTGGCACGCGGAGCCGATCGGCTGTCCGCCATGCAGGATCGCATCGACGAGATCGTCGTCGCCGACGCAACCGATCGCACGTCACTGAGAGGTTGCTGCGACGGGGTGGACGTGGTCCTCAGCGCGATCGGGATCATGGGGCGCTCCCGAAACAACCCTGGCGAAGTGGACCTGGGCGCCAACCTCAACCTGCTGGAAGAGGCACGAGCCGGCGGGGTTCGCAAGTTCATCTACACCTCGGTCCTCCAACGCCCCGGGATGGAGAAGCTGAAGATCGTTCGCGCCAAGCGCGCGTTCGAACAGGAGTTGCAGCGCTCCGGCATTCCCTTTGCGGTCCTTCGCCCGAACGGGTTCTTCTCCGACATGGATCAGTTCCTCGCGATGGCCGTCAAGGGCAGGGCCTTCGTGTTCGGCGGCGGCAGGTTCGAGATCAATCCGATCGACGGTGCCGACGTGGCCCGCGTCGCGGCCGACGCGATCGATGGCGAGGAGACGCTGATCGAGTTCGGCGGCCCGGAGCTGCTGACTTACCGCCGGGTAGCCGAGGCGGCGTTCGCTGCAGTCGGCAAGCCCGTCAAGGTCAGCTCCGCTCCGGTCTGGGTGGCCCGCGCGTTGCTCGCGCTACTGCGCCACCTGACGCCGGCACGCGTGCACGCCGCGCCCGAGTTCGTGCTGACGGTCCTGAGCCACGACATGATCGCCCCGGGGGTTGGAGAGGTGAAGCTGCGGGAGCACTTCCTCGAGGCGGTCGAGCGGGAGCGGACGGCGGACGTGCCTGCCGGCCAAAGCCGGCAGTAGTTCAATCAGGCCCGTCCTCGGCAGGAACCTCATGCCGCCTCCGCAACGACCTCTCGCTTGGCGGCCCGGCGCTCACGCAGGACCGAACCGAGCCGGTTGAGCCCGATGCCGAGGCAGAGGATCAGGGCGTTGAAGACCCAATACAGGGTGTCGCTGCCGTCGCCCGCGTTGAAGATGACCACGGTCTGAATCGGGAAGACGACCGCCCAGGCGATCAGGTAGGCGATCAGCCCCGTGCGCCGGGTCTTCGTGAAGTAGCCGATCGGTCCGGCTCCGAGAACAGCGAGGATGAGCTCCATCTTGCGCCTCCTTCGAGTGGTGGATCTGACGCGAGCCAGTCAACCGCGGCGCCGGTCCCTCGCCATCACCTCGGAAGGCGAACTTCGCCTCATCCCTGGGGGGTAGCTAGGCCAGCGGGACGTCCGCCCGCAGGCGCCAGCCGCCGCCGGAGGGAGCCGCGTCGAGGGAGCCGCCGATCGCCTCGAGCCGCTCGCGCAGGCCCGTCAGCCCCATCCCGGACCCGGTTCCGGAGAGCTCCGAGCCCGTCTCGCCGCCCCGGTTCTCCAGCACGATCTCGAGCTCGCCGGCGGAGGCCGAGAGCCGCAGGCGCACCTCCGACCCCGGCGCGTGCTTCATCGCATTCGTCAGCCCCTCCTGCACGACGCGGTAGGCGAGGCGCTCGGCCTCCGGGGAGATGGAGAGGTCATCCGGGAGTGGGGAGGCGCTGATCCTCAGTCCCGCCGCCTGCGCCTGGTCGAGCAGCACGTCGATCCGCTGGGTCTCCGCCGCGCCCCCCGCATGCAGCAGGTCGACGAGACGCTCCATCTCGGAGAGTGCCTGCTCGCCGGACTGGCGGATCCTCGCGAAGCGCTCCGCATCCTGCGGCTCCTTCCCACCCGCCATACGCCCCGCCCCCGCCTGCACCACGATCACCGCGAGGTGGTGGGCGACGATGTCATGGAGCTCGCGCGCGATCCGGGCGCGCTCCCGCTGCACGGAGAGGCGCGCCAGCGCGTCGCGCTCTGACTCGAGCTCCTCCGAGCGCCGCCTGAGCGACTCGAGCAGCCGCTGGCGAGAGCGGAGGGCCGCTCCGGCGAGCCAGGGAATGGCCGTCACCAGGACGAACGGCACGACGTTGTCGCTGCCCCCCAGGATCAGGCCGGCCGCGAGGATCGCGGCGGCGACCGCTCCGCCGATCAACGGGGCAAGAAACCGCCCGCAGCAGAAGGTGACCGCGCAGAGCGGGATCAGGACCGCGTTAGCCACTGGGGACGGCGACCGGAAGCGCGGCGGAAATGAGCGCCCGTCCGCCGGGCTCGGCCCTCGTGGCGAACGCCCCGCCGTGGGCGTTGACTCGCTCGCGGGCGGCATCGAGCGCGGATCCCTGGATCTTCTCGGCTCCCGCCTCTCCCGACACCTCAAGCTCGAGATCGGAGTCCCCGTAGCGGAGGCTCACGGACGCCTGCCCGCCGTTGCCGACCCCGAATGCCTCCAGCGCGTGCTGGATCACGCGGTAGGCGGCCAGCTCGACGCCGGTCGGCAGAGGGCGCCGCTCGCCCTCGATCCGCAGCTCGACCGGGCGCCCGCCCGCCCGCGCGCGCTCCAGCAGCGTCTCCAGCTGTGCGAGCGTCGGGCGGGGTGAGGCGCTGCGCTCGTCGCTGCGGAGAACGCCGAGCAGCTCGCGCATCTGGTTGAGCGACTCGCGTCCCTCCCGCTCGATCCGCTGGAAGTCGTCGGGAGACGCCCCGGCGGATGCCTCGCCCGCCCTCGCCAGGTCGACCACCTCCCTGATCCTCTCCCGGGCGGCCACGTCCAGATCGGCCGCCACCTTCGCCCGCTCGACCTCCGCCGCGACCCGAGCGGTCTCCTCACGGGTCTGCTCGAGATCGCGCTGCCGCTCGCTGAGCTCCGCGACCACCTTCGTGCGGGCCTGGAAGAAGCGCCCTGCCCCCCAGATCCCGGCCGCGAGGACGAGGACGAAGGCCGCGCCGAGGTCGAGCTGCGGGTCGGTGAAGATCAAGAAGACGCTGCCCGCCTCGATCGCCGCGAGGCCGATCAGCCCGCGCCCCCGCTCCTCGCGCGAGCCGAGCCCGAAGAGGATCAGCAGGGCGCCCGGGAAGGCAAAGCCGCAGCGGAGCTGGTCGAAGGTGGGAATCCCGCTGACCACCATGCCGACGGAGATCGCGATCGCGGCCGCGAACGGCGCCCGGCGCCACCAGAGGACCGGGAGGGTGACCGTGGGGACCAGCAGGGTGTCCCAGATCGTCTTCTCCCCGCTGGGCGGGTCCAGGGTCATGGCGATCCCCGCCACTGTCAGGACGACCACGGGCAGCACGTCCGGCCAGCGCCGGCCCTCTCCCTTCATGTGCGGATCGTAACCCGGTGCGACGGGCCCGACCTCATCCTCCGGGGTGATCTCGAGCTGCCCCTCCGGGTGGGCGCCGGGGCGGTCCCGAGGCAATACGTTCTCGTCATGGAGAGCGCCGCGGCGATACCGCCGGAGCCCCTGACCGTTCTGATCGCCGATGACCAAGCTCTCGTCCGCGCGGGCTTCCGGTCGATCCTCGAGTCGCAGCCCGGCATCGAGGTCGTCGGTGAGGCCGATGACGGCCGCAATGCGATCGATCTGGCTCGCAAGCGACGCCCGAAGGTCGTCCTGATGGACATCCAGATGCCGGACATCGACGGGCTCGAGGCGACCCGGCGGATCCTCGGGGAGTCGGGTGACGAGATCGCGGTCCTGATGCTCACGACGTTCGACCTCAACGAGTACGTCTACGAGGCGATGAGGGCCGGCGCGAGCGGGTTCCTGCTCAAGGACGTCCTGCCGGAGGATCTCGTCGCCGCCGTTCGCGTGGTCGCGGGTGGCGACGCCCTGATCGCACCGTCGGTGACCAAGCGGCTGATCGAGCACTTCGTCAAGGCCGCCCCGCCGTCCACACCTCCCGGCGAGCTGGCGGAGCTCACCCCGCGCGAGGTCGAGGTCCTCACCCTGATCGCACGCGGCCTCTCGAATGGTGAGATCGCCGACGACCTGGTCCTGAGCGAGGCGACGGTCAAGACCCACGTGAAGCACGTGCTCGCCAAGCTCGGCGTCCGCGACCGGGTCCAGGCCGTGGTCTTCGCGTACGAGGCCGGGCTGGTGGCTCCGGGCGACGGTGGCTGAGCCATGCGTCCGCCGCGGCCGGGTCATCGACGGCCATCGGCGGGCGTCACACTGTGGGGGTGCCCGCCCTCGCAACGCTGCTGACCTTCGTGGTGATCGCCGCCGGGTTCGCAGCGCTGCCGGGGCCGAGCAACATGTACGTGGTCTCGCAGGGGCTCAGGGCCGGACGGCGCGCCGGGCTTGCGGCCGCGACCGGCTGCGCGATCGGCGCGCTGGTGTACGTCACCGCGACCTGCGTCGGCCTCGCGGCGCTGCTGGCCTCATCCGTCACCGCCCTCACGGTGCTCCACTACGTCGGCGGGGCATACCTCGTCTTCCTCGGCCTCCGGTTTCTGCGGGACCGCTCGGCGGCGCCCGCATTCGACGAGGCCGCCGGCGCGCCGCGCAGGGAGCGCTTTCTTCGCCGCGGCATCTTCGTCGAGCTGACGAACCCCAAGGTCGCGCTCTTCTTCCTGGCGCTCTTCCCGCAATTCGTTCACGCCGAGCAGGGCGCCGCCTGGTCGCAGATCCTCGTGCTCGGAGTGGTGTTCTGCCTGGTGGGCCTGGCCTCTGACTCGCTCTACGCCGTCGGGTCGGGAACCATCCGCTCCCGCCTCGCGGCGAGCCCACGCCTGGTCGACTGGTCGAACCGCGCGAGCGGAACGATGTGCCTGGGCCTCGGCGCGTGGTCGATCTGGTCGGGCACGCGGGTCGACGCCCGCTGAGCGCGATGATTTCGAGCGGGCGCGCCAGTCAGTACTGAAACTAGTCTGGAAAGGAGCACGATGCCCCCACGAGACGGATACATCCCCGGCGTGCCGTGTTGGGTGGACACCGCCCAGCCCGATCCCGGCGCCGCCGCCGAGTTCTACGGCCCCCTCTTCGGCTGGGAGCTCGAGGACGTGATGCCGCCGGACTCCGGCGGCAAGTACTTCATGGCGAGGATCAGGGGCAGCGACGTCGCGGCCATCGGATCGATCCCGGAGGGAGCGCCGCAGCAGGCGATGTGGAACACATACGTCTGGGTGGAGAGCGCCGACGAGACCGCCACGAAGGTGAGCGCCGCGGGAGGGAGCGTCGTAATGGAGCCGTTCGACGTCATGAACGCCGGCAGGATGACCGTGTTCACCGATCCGGAGGGAGCGATGCTCTGCGCGTGGCAGGCGAAGGAGAACAAGGGCGCGGAGCTGGTCAACGAACACGGAACGGTCAACTTCAACGACCTGAACACGCACGATCCCGAGGGCGCCAAGGCGTTCTACGGCGCGGTCTTCGGGTGGGGGACGCTGGAGCTGCCCGGCGGCTTCCGGGCCTGGACTCTGCCCGGCTACGGCGACTACCTGGAGCGGGACAACCCGGACCTCCGCAAGAACATGGCCGAGGTGGGGGGGCCGGAGGGCTTCGAGGACGTCGTCGCCACGCTCGTCCCGATCGGCGACGACCAGCCGGACACCCCGCCCCACTGGAACGTGACGTTCGCAGTCGACGACGCCGATGCGATCGCGGAGCGGGCGACCGAGCTCGGCGGTCGGGTGATCGTGCCCCCGATGGACGCGCCCTGGGTCCGGATGACGGTGATCGCCGACCCGCAGGGCGCCACCTTCACCGCGAGCAAGTTCGTCGCCGAGAACCGGGACCTGGCTCAACCCTAGGTGTCGAAGACCTCCGGCTACACCTCACCGCCGCCGGCTCCGGGCTTCCTGGATCCCGACCACCCGACCCTCTTTCCCCGCCTCACGGCTGGCCAGATCGAGGAGCTGGCCGAGCACGGCGAGACCCGGTCGCTCTCCCCGGGGGAGATTCTCTTCGAGCAGGGCCAGCGCGACTCCCCCTTCTTCGTGATCCTCGAGGGAGCGGTGGATGTCATCGACCGCAACCAGGAGGGCGATCGCTACTTCACCCAGTGCCAGCCGGGAACGTTCGCCGCGGACATCTCGATGTTCACCGGCGAGCCGACGATCGCCGAGGGGGTCATCGCCGAGCCGAGCTCGATCCTGGTGGTGCCTCCCAATGCCCTCCGCACGCTTGTGGCGAGCTCCACGGACCTGGGCGACCTGCTGCTGCGCACGATGATCACGCGCCGTGAGTGGCTGCGCGGGGAGGGCCTCGGGAACGAGCTGCTGTTCGGGCGGCGCTCGGGCGACGCCTTCGAGATACGCGAGCTGCTCTCGCGCAACATGATCCCTTTCCGCTGGCACGACATCGACGCCGACGAGGAGAGCCGGGCGCTGCTCGACCGGCTGGGGATCGAGCCGGATGAATGCCCCGTCCTCGTCCGCACCCACAGCGTTCGGCGTGCGGCGACCGTCCCTGAGGTCGCCGACGAGCTCGGCCTGCGCGCCAAGGTCGATGGGGAGACCTTCGACGTCGTGGTGCTCGGGGCGGGGCCCGCGGGCCTGGCATCGGCCGTCTACGCCTCCTCGGAGGGACTCAAGACGCTGGTCATCGAGCGCTTCGCCCCCGGCGGGCAGGCTGGGACCAGTGCCCGGATCGAGAACTACCTCGGCTTCCCCACCGGCCTCTCCGGGTCGGAGCTGACCGAGAAGGCGACGCTGCAGGCGTGGAAGTTCGGCGCCGTGATCTCGAGCGCCCACGGGGGCTGCCGCTTCGACGACCCCGAGAGCGACGGCCTGCGCTCGCTGAAGCTGGAGGACCGTCAACGGGTGCGCTCGCGCTTCGTCGTTCTCGCGACCGGGGTCGACTACCGTCGCCTGCCCGCCGCGGGGGCCGACCGCTTCCAGAACCAGGGCCTCTACTACGCGGCCACCCACCTTGAGGCCGTCCAGGCCTCGGATCAGGACGTGGTGGTGGTGGGCGGCGGCAACTCGGCCGGGCAGGCGGTGGTCAACCTCTCCTCCTACGCGCGCCGGATCTACCTCGTCGTGCGACGGTCGCTCGGTGCGACGATGTCCCGCTACCTGATCAACCGCATCGAGGCCGCGGACAACGTCGAGGTCTGGGAGGGATGCGAGGTGACGGCCCTTCACGGCGATGAGGAGCTCGAGGCAGTCACGGTGGTGGATCGCGAGCGGGCCGAGCGCCGCCTGGACGCCACGGGCGTCTACGCGATGATCGGCGCCTCCCCGCGCACCGAGGACCTCGGCGGCCTGGTCGGCCTCGATGAGAAGAAATTCATCGTCACCGGGGAGGACGCGCGCCTTCACCCGCGCTTCGCCGAGCATCGCGGCGGCAGTGACGGCCAGCCCCTGCTCCTGGAGACCACCCGGCCGGGTGTGTTCGCGGTCGGGGACGTGCGCAGCGGTTCTACCAAGCGCGTGGCCTCAGCCGTCGGGGACGGCGCGCTGGTCGCCCGCTCGCTGCACGAGGCGCTGAGTCGCCGGATTTCAGCCGACTGACGGCCTTGGCCTCCAGGGCGAGGCCACTCCGTGGTGCGCGTCATGTCCCGCGAGGATGTGTTTCATCGGAGGATGCGCGAGGCGATGAGACGAGCGGGGGTCGACCGGACCGCGGTCCGCGCCGCGGGCACGTGTCTGTTCCTGGCCGCTGTGCTGATCGCGCTCACCGCCACCCCGAGCGTCGCCGCGACCGCCCATCCGGGCATCGGCTACGACATCGACTCGCCCCCAGCGATCCCCTCCCAGAATCAGCTCGACCTGTACACGCCCGACGGTGCCACGGCCAACGATCGCCGGCCCGTGGTCGTCTACGTCCACGGCGGCAGCTGGGCGAGGGGTGACAAGGCGAACCAGATCCAGGACAAGGTGAGCCTGTTCACGGGGGCCGGCTACGTCTTCGTCAGCCTCAACTACCGGCTCTCGCCGAGCTCCGGCGACCCGGCGAGCGATCCGAATCGGATCAAGTTCCCGGACCAACCGCATGACGTGGGCGAGGCGATCGGCTGGCTCAGCCGACACGTGTCCTCGTACGGCGGGGACCCGAACCGGATCGCGCTGATCGGGCATTCGGCCGGGGGCCAGCTGGTCTCGCTCATCTCAACGGACCCCGAGTACGTGGCCGCCTACGGCGTGCACGAGTGGCAGCTGATCGGCACCGTCTCCCTCGACACCGACGCCTACGACATCCCGCATCGGATCGCGGTTGGCGGGCCGGCGGCGCAGGCGGGCCTCTACAACGCGTTCGGCACGCCGGCCGAGAACGCGGTGAGCAACGCCTGGGTCCTCGGATCGCCGATCGACTGGGCGGGGGCGATGGACCCACCCTTCCTGCTGGTGCCGGAGGCGGCGGTGCCGGACCGCGTCTCGGAGAGCCAGCGGATGGCCGCCGCGCTGGCCGCCGGATCCGGCGCCTCGGTCTTCCCGGTGCCCTACTCCCACGGAGGGATCAACGCCGCCGTGGGCGGCCCCGCCGACACGGCGGGCGAGACCGCGGCGATCATGGACTTCTTCTCGCGGGCCGTCGCGTCCGCCAAGGACCCCAAGGCGAAGCTGCGCAAGCGCCCGCCGCACAGGATCCGCGCGCACGGCCGGCGGGCGAAGGCCAAGTTCAGGTTCAAGGCGAACGTCCCCGGCGCCACCTTCAGGTGCCGCCTGGACAAGGGCAAGCTCAAGGCCTGCAAGGCCAGGCGCTCCCTCCGCGTGCGTACGGGCCGTCACTCACTTCGCTATCAAGCGATCTCGCATCGCGGGCGTCCCGGCAAGGTGCAGAAGTTCAAGTTCCGCGTCGACTAGCTCCTCAGGCCAGCTTCTCGGCCTCCTCGCCGGCCTCGCCCTTCTTCTCGATCAGCCAGAAGCGCGTGCCGGTCTCGACCACGGTCTCGAATTCACCCGCGACGTGCTCCGGCGCGACGGCGAAGCGGTTGGGCTCCGCGCGCGCTCTCTCCCACTCCTCCGCGGATAGCCGGATCCGCTCGCCGCAGTCGTCCCGGTAGCACTCGCAGTTGAAGCTGAGGGATGCGTGGCCCCGCTCCAGCCACTCGGCCTTCTGCTCGTTGATCTCACGGGCCTTGGCCTCGTTGTAGGCGACGCGCTTCTCGCGATTGCCGAAGGGGGGCTCGAGGGGGAGTTCCACGCGCGCAAGGTACAGAGGTGCGCGCGTGGGTTACGTGGGACTAGCCGGCCACGTAGGTGTCGACCACCTCGAGCAGCTCGCGGACGCCGATCGGCTTGGTCAGGTAGGCCTGCGCACCGGCCTCGAGCAGCGGTCCGGGGGTGCGGTCGGTCGCGTCGGCGCTGAGGACGACGACCGGGATGTCCCTGGTGCGCTCGTCGGCACGGAGCCGGGCGAGGACCTCCGCGCCGCCGAGGTCCGGGAGATGCAGGTCGAGCAGCACGAGGTCAGGCCGATGCTCCGTGGCGAGCTCTATGCCGAGCGAGCCCATGCCGGCCGGAAGCAGCCGGACGCTCGGTCGGGCGCTGAGGATCTCCTCGACCAGCCGGATGTTCGCGACCGTGTCCTCGACGTAGAGCAGGCGACGCTCGCCGTCGTAGGACCGTTTCGCGACGAGCTCTTCGCCGTCCCGTTCCTCGGCCGCGGCAACGACCGCGGCGGGCTCGCCCATCGGCAGCTCCACCGTGAAGGTGCTGCCCTCGCCGGGGGTGCTGCTCACGGTCAGGGAGCCGTGCATGGCCTCGACCAGGCTCCGGGAGAGCGCGAGGCCGAGCCCGGTCCCCTCGACGTCGGCCCCGGCGTCGAGCCGCTCGAACGGAGTGAAGAGCTTCTCGAACGAGTCCGGATCGATGCCCGGACCCGTGTCCGTCACGCCGATCCGAATCCAGTCCGAGCCCTCCCTCTTTGCGGAGATTTCGACCTCGCCTCCCTCGCGGTTGTACTTGACCGCGTTCGAGAGCAGGTTGATCAGCACCTGCTTGAGCCTCTGGGTGTCGGCCCGGACGTAGCTGCAGCCGTCTTGGATCTCGGGGTCGCGAAGGGTGACCCGGCGACCGTCCGCCATCGGCTGGATCATCTCCATCGCATCGGCGAGGAGCGGCGCGACCGCGACCGGCTCGACCGAGATCGAGAGCTCGCCGGCCTCGATGCGCGAGATGTCGAGCACCTCGTCCACCAGCTGGAGCAGGTGCTTCCCCGCCCGCAGGAGGGTCGCAGCCCATTCGCTCTTCTTCTCGTCCAGATCGGCGAGCGCGAACAGCTCGCTGAATCCCATGATCGCGGCGAGGGGAGTGCGGAGCTCGTGGCTCATCCGGGAGAGGAACTCGTTCTTGGCCTGGTCGGCCGCCTGAAGCTGCTCGTTGAGCTGCTGGAGCTCCTGTGTGCGGAGGTAGATCTCCACCTCCTGTTCCGTTCGCTTGTCCATGAGCCGGACGAACTCGGTCACGTCCTCGACCCGGTGGATGATGTAGACGAGCTGGCCGGACTCATCGAGCACCGGAAGGTTCTTGGGGCTCCAGAACCGCTTCTCGAAGCCGCCACCCTCCTCCTCGGGGCGCGGGATGTCGTACTTCCCGATGGCCATGGCGTTGGGCACCCGCTCCCGGCGGACGCGATTGAGCGACGCCGAGAGCTTGCTCACCCCGCTCGCCTTGGGATCGTCCGGGTTGTCGGGGAAGACCTCGAAGATCCCGCGCCCCACGATCCGGTCGCGCTTGGTCATCGTCGCCGCGAGGAATTCGTCGCTTGCGGCGACGATTCGCAGCTCGGTGTCGAGGGCGAGATAGAGACCCGGGAGAGCCTCGAACAACGTGCGGAAGTCCGGCTCCACTGCTTTCTCCACTTACCCTAAAGCGTAACGCGGTTACCCATAATTAGGTAGAGATTGGGAAGCGAATTTCGGGGAGTGTGTAAGGGAGAAGCGATGCCCCGCATCCTGGTCGGTGACGACAACGAGCTGATGAGGCAGCTGATCGTGGAGCTGCTCGAGGCCGACGGCTACGAGGTGAGCGAGGCGACCGACACGGGGCAGGTGCTGGAGCAGGTGGCCGACGCGCGGCCCGACCTGATCATCCTCGACGTGCACATGCCGGGCGGAGGAGGGATCGAGGCGCTCAGGGCGATCCGCAACGATTCCGCCAACGGAGGCATCCCGGTGCTCCTGCTGAGCGGATCGGTGGACCTCGAGATCGACCTGGCTTCGCGGGTGGGGGCCGACGCCCAGTTGCCCAAGCCCTTCCGGATCGAGGAGTTCAGGGACGCCGTCCGCTCGCTGCTCGCCGCCTGAGCGCAGGGCAGAATGCGCGCCGTGCGCGTAGCCGCCGTCGGACACGTCGAGTGGATCGAGTTCGTGCGCGGCGATCACGTTCCCGCCGCCGGCGAGATCGTGCACGCGCATGAAAGCTTCGAGGAGCCGGCGGGCGGTGGCGCGGTGGCGGCGGTCCAGCTGGCGCGGCTGGCGGGGGAGTCCACCTTCCTGACGGCGGTCGGGGAGGACGAGCTCGCGCGGCGGACGCGGGCGCGACTGGCGGAGCTCGGGGTGATCGTGCGCGACGCGACCCGCGAGGCGCAGACGCGCCGGGGGCTCACCTTTCTCGACGCCCAGGGGGAGCGGACGATCATCACCATCGGTGAGCGACTGGCCCCACGCCGGACCGACGCCCTGGACTGGGAGGAGCTCGGCCGGGCCGACGGTGTCTATCTGACCGCCGCCGATGCCGACGCGCTGCATGCCGCGCGCGCCGCAGGCGTGCTCGTCGCCTCGCCACGGGCGGGCCGGGTGCTGCACGAGGCCGGCGTGCGCCTCGACGCGCTCGTCTACAGCGACCGGGATGAGCTCGAGATCGCCTTTGCGAGGGCGCTCGACCCCGCGCCGACGCTGCTGGTCGCGACCCGCGGCGCCGAAGGCGGCCGCTACGAGACCGCCCAGGGCAAGCGCAGCAGCTGGGTCGCGGCGCCCCTGCCCGGGCCGATCGCCGACAGCTACGGGGCGGGCGACTCGTTCGCCGCAGCGCTCACCTTCGCGCTCGCCCAGGGTCGCGATCCGGACGCGGCGCTGGCCCTCGCAGCCCGGGCCGGCGCCACCTGCCTCACCGGCCGCGGCCCTTACGAGCACCAGCTGTCTGCGGAATCTCTCTGACGACCTCCTTCGGCCGCTTGTCGTCCCGCAGGCCGAGATAGCGTGGATGGCGCAGCCGCCCGTCGCGGGTCCACTCGCTGAAGGCGAACTGCCCGACCAGGCGCGGCTCGATCCAGCGCGTGCCTTTCGGGACCGGGTGGACGTCGAAAAAGGGTGGCTCGGGCCGTTCCATCTTCCGCATCCGCTCCCCGAGGTCGGCCAGGGTCCGCTGGTCGAAGCCCGTCCCCACCTTGCCGGCATAGCTCAGCCTCCCGTCCTCGTAGTAGCCGACCAGCAGGGCGCCGAAGTCCGTTCGCGTGCCCTGCGGGGCGGTGAAGCCGCCGATCACCAGCTCCTGCTCGTGCGAGCACTTGAGCTTCAGCCAGTCCTTCGATCGGGTGCTCACGTAGCGGCTCCCCGCCCGCTTCGCGATCAGCCCCTCCAGGCCCCGCCGGCAGGCGTCCACGAACAGCTTCTCCCCGTCACGATTGCGGTGCGGGAGGAAACGGACGTGGCCGTGGAAGCCGAGGGCGCCGCGCAGCAGCTTCTTGCGGGGCCTCACCGGCAGCCGGGTCGTGTCGTGTCCCTCGAGGTGGACGATGTCGAAGACGTAGTAGTAGACGGCGATCCCGGTGCGCCTCGCCCGCTTCGGATCGTTGATGCCCAGCCGGCCCTGGAGCCTCGAGAAGCTCGGGATCCCGTCCTTGAAGGCGACGATCTCGCCGTCGACGACGAACTCCGGGGACGCCTCGCTCTCCAGAGCCTCGACCAGCTCCGGGTAGGAGTTGTTGAGCACGTGCTCGGTGCGGGAGAGCAGGCGAACGCCCTTGGGCGTTCGAAACGCGAGGCAGCGCTCCCCGTCCAGCTTGCGCTCGTAGATCCAGTCCGGGTCCGAGAACGGCTGGTCGTGGAGCACCGCCTTCATCGGCTCGATGAAGCGGGGCTGGCGGGAGCGCCGGAGCTCGCCTCGCTCCTCCTCGCTGAGCAGCTCGAGCGCCGAGCCCCGGGCTGGTGGGCTCACCGCGGCGCGGGTGAGAGCTCGCGGGCCCTCGCCAGCTTGGCCCCGGCCCGCCTCATGTCCTCGAGGGCGCGCTCCCCGTCGCCCGGCTCGACCTCGACGGGGCGGATCGCGTCGGTGACCACGGTCGTGTCGAAGCCCTCGCGGCAGGCGTCGATGGCCGAGGCGCGCACGCAGTAGTCCGTCGCGAGCCCGACCACCGCCACCGCGTCGATGCCCTCGCCGTGCAGCAGGTCGGCGAGCTTCGACTTCTCGAAGCCGGAGTAGCCCTCGTCGTCGCGCTCCACTCCCACGTCGACGATCGCGTCCAGCTCGACGTCCCGCATCGCGGGATGGAGCTCGGCGCCGTGCGTCCCCTGGACGCAGTGCACGGGCCAGGGGCCGCCCTCGGACTCGAACGAGGCGTGGTCGGGCGGATGCCAGTCGCGGGTCGCGAAGACGTGGTCGAACTCCCGGGCCAGGCGCTTCACGGGCTCGGCGATCTCGTCGCCGCCCGGCACCTCCAGCGCACCGCCCGAGGTGAAGTCGTTCTGAAAGTCGATGATCAGCAGCGCCCGGGGCATCAGGACTCCGGCCTGGGCGGCTGGAACTGCGAGCGCACCATGCGATCCCACATCCGGTCGGTCATCAGCCGGCGCATCCCGATCGTCATCCGCGCCGAGGGCGTGACCTTGTACCGGGTGCTGGGCCGGCGAGCGGCGAGGGACTTGGAGATCTTCCTGGCCACCGCCTCGGGCCCGGCGCCGAGCCTCGCCATGGGCCCGGTGTAGGCGTCGGCGGTCGCCTTGGCCACGCCCGCGTTGAACGCGGCGTACGGCCCATGGTCCTCCACCTCGCCCACGCTCGCGGCGGCGGTCTCGCCGAACTCGGTGACGATCAGCCCCGGCTCGATGACCACGACGTCTATCCCGAACCCGCTGACCTCGAAGCGCAGGGCGTCGGAGAGCGCCTCGACCGCGTGCTTGGTGGCGTGGTAGACGCCGCCGCCCGGGAAGGTGAGCTTGCCGCCCATCGAGCTCAGGTTCACGATCCGGCCCGAGCCGGCCGCCCGCATCCCGGGCAGCGCCAGCTGGCACATGCGGATCAGGCCGAAGACGTTGGTCTCGAACTGCCTGCGGACGCTCGACATCGGGATCGTCTCGATCGCGCCGCTCTGGCTGTAGCCGGCGTTGTTGACCAGGGCTCCGATTCGGCCGTCCTGCTCGACCTCGGCGACCGCCGCCTCCATCGAGGCCTCGTCGGTGACGTCCAGGGCGTGGGTCTTCATGCCACGCGAGCCGAGGTCCTCGATCGACTCGAGCCTGCGCGCCGTGGCGTGCACGTTATAGCCGTCCTCGGCCAGCCGCTCGGCCGTGGCCCGGCCGATTCCGGTCGAGCAACCTGTGATCAACACCGGCCGTGACTTCTCGATCCCCATCTCTCCTTCTCCTCTGATCGACCGAGGTCGATCCTCTCATAGGCTCTCTGTATGCGAGCGGTCACCTTCCAGGCACCCGGCGAGGTTCAGGTCGACGACGTCGCCGAGCCCGAGTTGCTCGCGCCTGACGACGCGCTCGTCCGGGTGCAGGCCAGCGGGATCTGCGGCTCGGACCTCCACATCTACCACGGACGGGTGCAGATCGAGCCCGGCTTCGTGATCGGGCACGAGTTCGTCGGCGAGGTCGTGGCCGCCGGCGACGAGGTCAGTCGCGTTACGGTCGGCGACCGCGTCCTCGGCACCTACGGGACGGCCTGCGGCGAGTGCTTCTTCTGCCGGCGCGAGGAGTTCCACAAGTGCGACGAGGCGCGGGTCTTCGGCCATGGGAAGACGCTCGGCGACCTGCAGGGCGCCCAGGCCGAGCTGCTGCTGGTGCCGCACGCCAACCTGACGCTGCGCAGGGTCCCAGACGGCCTCTCCGACGACGTCGCTCTGTTCGCCGGCGACGTGATGGGAACCGCCTACCACGCGATCGCCTCCCGTCCGCTCGCCGAGGGGGAGACCGCCGCGATCCTCGGCATGGGCCCCGTCGGCCTCTGCGCCGTGCAGGCCGCGAAGGCGGCCGGCGCCTCCGAAGTGGTGGCGATCGACACCGTCGAGGACCGCCTGCGGATGGCGGAGTCCTTCGGGGCGACGGCGGTGCACCTCACCGAGCAGGACCCGCGCGCCGAGGTGAAGAGGCTGACCGAGGGGCGCGGTGTCGACCTCGCCGTGGACGCCGTCGGCCATCCCGAGGCGCTCGACCTGGCGCTGCGGCTCGCGCGCAAGGCAGGGACCGTCTCCGTCACCGGGGTCTACGCGGAGCGGGTCGAGGTGCACATGGGCGTCCTCTGGATCAAGGCGCTCACCCTGACCAGCGGCCACGCCAACGTGATCAAGCACGTCGACCCGGTGCTCGAGCTGCTGGCGGCCGGCGACCTCGACCCGGCGCCGCTCGTCACCCACCACATGAAGCTCGATGAGGCCCCCGACGCCTACCGCGCCTACGACAACAAAGAGGCGCTCAAGATCGTCCTGACGCCGTGAGCCACTCCGCCGGCAGCAAGCCCGGCGGGAAGTCGGTGCCGAACTCGGGAAGCAGGCGCATCGCCAGGTCCCTCGCCGGACGACCCTGAGTCACCGGGTCGAGGTCCTTCACGGTGAGTAGCGCTCGGACCGAGCTCGCGATCTGGAAGTCCGCCGCGTTCGGCTCGTCGCCCCCGATAACACCCTCGGCGATCAGCTCGTCGACGTGGTCGAGGACCTCCGGGACCTGGGCGATGGCACGCTGGATCTGGTCGTCGGCGTCCACCTTGTTCGCGAGGTGCTTCGCCGAAGGCGTGTTGATCCAGGCGGCGAAGCGGGGGAACGGGATGCCGACGTCCCTGGCGATCATCACCTTCGTCTCGGGGCGGTGCACCGAGAGCCAGCGGACGATCCGGCGGGGTACGTCCTGCAGGACCTCGTCGCCCCAACGCTCCGCTTCCTCGACCGCGACCCGCTTCTCGGGGTCGGAGGGAAAGAGGGCCGGCTCGGCCCTGAGCTGCTCGAGTTCACGGGAGATCCGGGTGGATCCCTGGGTCCTCCGGCCGTCGACCTTCATCGCAGGGACGGTGCCGCCTCTGAAGCCCCGGGTACGCAGCAGCGCCGGCCACATCCCCGGCAGCAGCCAGATCATCTTGTGGTCGAGGCCCTTGCGCTCGACCATCAGCCGGGCGCTGTGGGAGGGGGGAGAGGGCTGCGTCCCGTAGAGCTTGATGCCCATGGCCGCAGCCTATTGTGGAAGCGGTGACTGAGAGCCTGAGTGGCAAGCTGCTGATCGCCTCGCCCGCCATGCCGGACTACTTCCACCGGACGGTGATCCTGCTCGTCGAGCACTCCGATCAGGGCGCCTTCGGGCTGGTGCTCAACCGGCCCTCGGAGACGACCGTCGGCGAGGCTTCGCCGGAGCTCGCCGAGCTGATCGGCGGCGATCACCTGATCCGGGTTGGTGGCCCGGTTCAGCCGAACGCCGTCACCGCCGTCGGCGAGCACCCGGATCCGACGGCCGCCACCAAGCTGATCGTCGGCTCCGTCGGCATGGTGGACCTGGACGATCCGCCCGAGCTCCAGCGCCTGCGCGTCTACGTCGGCTACGCCGGGTGGGGCGAGGGCCAGCTGGACGGCGAGCTCGAGCAGGAGTCCTGGATCGTGGAGGAGGCCCACCCGGACGATCCATTTCGCGACGGCGATCTCTGGTCCGCGGTTCTGGCGCGTAAGGGGGGCGAGTTCGCGCTGCTCGCCCGCATGCCCGCGGACCCGTCGGTCAACTAGGAGTCGTCGGCCTCGTAGGCAACCTGGACGTGATCCCGCGCCACCGCGATGAAGGGCCGCTGCTGGGGCGGTTCCCCGTTGCGGCCGGTGATCGTGGCGTTGATCAGCGGGATGAAGCGGACGCCCTCCCGGTTGAGCAGGTCGGAGAGCCGGCCGTGGAACCCCTCGGCGGGGAGGGTGACGTCGCCCACGATCCTGTAGCGCTCGGTCTCGACCACCACCCGCTCTCGCCTGATCTCGGCGCTCATGGATCAGCTATCGGGCCGATCCGCTGCGGGCTTGAGGGCTGTGCGCACAAGGCCATCGAGGCCGCTCAGTTCAGGAGGCCAGCGGCGCCCTTGATCGTCAGGTACGCCGCCGCGACGAGGCAGATCCCGATCGCGATCCGGCGCGTGTGGGCGCCGAGCCAGTCGTGGACCCGCTTGATCAGCGCCTCCGTCCGCTCCGGGGCGACCCCGTAGCCGATCAACGGGATCTCGGCCCAGGCGAACATGATCACGTTGTAGATCACGAGCTGAAGCAGGTCGACTGCGAATCCCTGGTCCTCGGCTGCGATCTCCTTCAGCGCCACCAGGTAGAGGGCGCCGGGCAGGTTGAGCGCCATCCCGACGACGAAGGTGAGGACGATCGACTGGCGAGCCAGCACGCGGTCCGACCATGGCTCCTTGCTGCTCGCCGCGCGCTCCGCCCGCTTGCGCTCCCGCCGCTCGATCAGCCGCCGGTCCCGGCCGGAGAGGAGGACGTAGAGCAGGGCGAGCAGCAGAAGCCCGACGACGAGGTCCCAGGCCGGGTTGATCGTGTGACCGCTGCTGCCGTTCAGCAGGTTGCCCGAGCCGAG
>DATBHQ010000143.1:0-9787 GCA_036557385.1 Solirubrobacterales bacterium
TACAAGGACGTCCACGCCTCGAACCTGCTGGCCAAGACCTACGGCGCCGTGATCGAGAGAGCCGGCATCGAGCCCTCCGAGGTCGAGGATGTCGTCTCCGGGTGCGTCCAGCAGTTCGGCGAGCAGGGCATCAACATCGCCCGCAACGCCTGGCTCGAGGCCGGGCTGCCGATGGAGACCCCGGCCACCACCGTCGACCGCCAGTGCGGGTCGGCGCAGCAGGCCGTCAACTTCGCAGCCGCGCTGGTCGCCTCCGGCGTCCATGACGTCGCCATCGGCGGCGGCGTCGAGCACATGGGCCACATCTCCTTCGCGGACTCAGCCGAGGTGATGAAGGAGCACGGCTTCGCCTTCTCGCCGCAGCTGCTGGAGCGCTACAACCTCGTGCCGCAGGGCATCTCCGCCGAGATGATCGCCGACAAGTGGGAGATCCCCCGCTCCGAGCTCGACGAGATCGGCCTCCGCTCCCACACGCTCGCCCACCAGGCGACCGAGGAGGGGCGCTTCGAGCGCGAGATGATCCCCTGGCAGAACAACGGCGACACCTACGTCACCGATCAGGGCATCCGCCCGCCCGCCGAGGACTCCCTCGAGAAGCTGGCGTCGCTGAAGCCGGCCTTCAAGGAGGACGGCAAGATCACGGCCGGCAACTCCTCGCAGGTCTCCGACGGCGCGGCGGCCGTGCTGCTCACGACCCCGGAGAAGGCCAAGGAGCTCGGCCTCACCCCGCGGGCCAGGGTCGTCGACCAGACCACGGTCGGCGTCGATCCCGTGATGATGCTCACCGGCCCGATCCCCGCGACCAGGAAGATCCTCGATCGCAACGGGATGAAGATGGACGACGTCGACCTGATCGAGATCAACGAGGCGTTCGCCTCGGTGGTCGCGGCCTGGCGGCGCGAGCTGGAGCCGGACATGGACCGCGTCAACGTGAACGGCGGCGCGATCGCGATCGGCCATCCGCTCGGCTCGACCGGCGCGCGCCTGATCACCACGCTGCTCCACGAGCTGGAGCGCTCCGACAAGGAGACCGGCCTGGTGACGATGTGCTGCGGTGGCGGCCTCGGTACCGGCACGCTGATCCAGCGCGTCTGAAAACCGGCCGAACGTCCCGGAGTTCTCGCTCAGCGAAAGCTGCGGGACGTTCGGCGTGGGACTCACAGATGACGGCCCTCGGTCGTTGAGGCGCTGATGGCTGCCGCGAAGTGGAGCGCTGACGACCGTGCCCTGATGCGGGCCGACAAGGTCATGAAGCGGTTGATGGAGGAGCGCGGGCCGATCGACCCGGCGATCGATCGGCGCGGGTCGAGGCCCGATCCGTTCGAGGCCGTCGCGCGCGCGATCGTCGGCCAGCAACTCTCCACCAAGGCCGCCCGCTCCATCTGGGAGAAGCTCATTGCCAAGTTCGGGGGGAAGACCCCTACTCCGGAAGAGCTGCTGCGCAAGCGGAAGCCGACCCTCCGCAAGGCCGGACTCTCCAACGCGAAGGTCGAGTTCCTGCGGGACTTGGCGCAGCGGGTCAAGGACGGGCGCCTCGACTTCAATCGGATCAAGCATCTCTCGGACGAGGACGTGATCGCAGAGCTGATCGAGGTCAAGGGGGTAGGTCAGTGGACCGCCGAGATGTTTCTGATGTTCCATCTGGCCAGGCAGGACGTCGTCTCGGTCGGAGACCTCGGCATCCGGCGGGCGGTCCAGATCTCATACGGCATGGACGATCTGCCGGGGCCGGAGGAGCTCGAGAAGCTCGCCGAGGAGTGGCGACCCCACCGCACTCTCGCCTGCCTCTATCTCTGGCGCTCCCTCGACAACACGCCGACCTAGCGGATAGCGTTCGGCTCTCGCGGGACCGAGGGGGGTCCCAGCGAAATCCTCGACTCACTCAACGAAAGGGAGAAAATGAAGCGCATGCCGGTCTTGCTGCTCGGATCGCTCCTGGCGGTCGCTCTGATCGCCGCGGGCTGCGGAGGCGGAGACGACGACAGCGACACCACCACCGCGAGCCTGACGAAATCGGAATGGATCGCGAAGGCGGACGCGATCTGCAAGCAGGGGAACCAGGAGATCAATCAGGCCGCCCAGCAGCAGTTCGGGAACCAGAAGCCGACCCCTGCTGCGCTTCAGCAGTTTGCAACCGGAACAGCGCTCCCCAACACCCAGACCCAGGTTGACAAGATCAGGGCGCTGGGCGCGCCGTCCGGCGAGGAGGATCAGGTGAACAAGATTCTCGACACGGTCCAAGCGGACATCGACAAGGCGAAGGCCGCGGGCGACATCGAGGAGAGCACGTTCGCCGACGGCGACGCGCTGGCCAAGCAGTACGGCCTCAAGGTTTGCGGTCAGGACTAGATGACCGCCGCGCTCGACCGCATCTCGATAGCAGCGATCGGGAACACCCCGGCGGAGCTCGCCCAGCAGGCGAGCTTCGCCGAGGCTGCCGGAGTCGACTGCATCTGGACCCCCGAGCTGTTTCGCAGCTCGGTCACGCAGGCGACCTGGCTGGCGGCGAAGTCCGAGCGGATCGGGGTCGGCACCGGGATCGCCTGGGCGTTCACCCGCAGCGCCTTCATCCTCGCGGTGACCGCCCTCGACATCGATGAGATGTCGGGCGGGCGCTTCCGGCTCGGCCTCGGCGCCGGTGTCCGGCGCCTCAACGAGACCTGGCACTCGGTCGACTACGGCAAGCCGGCTCCGCACCTGCGGGAGATGATCGAGGCGACCCGGCTGATCATGGAGAAGGCTCCCACCGGCGAGCCCATCCGGTACGAGGGCGAATACCAGGACATCGACATCAAGGGCTGGATCAGGCCCCACCAGTCCGCACGCGAGCGGGTACCGATCTACACCGCCGCGATGCAGGAGGGGATGTGCCGGATGGCCGGTGACGTCGCCGACGGGCTGATCGGTCACCCGATGTGCCCGCCGCGCTGGGTCGACGAGGTGATGCTCCCCAATATGGAGACCGGCCTCTCGCGGTCAGGGCGGCACCGTTCGGACATCGACTTCATTCCCACCGTCTGCTGCGCCATCGACGACGACGAGGCCAGGGCGCTGGACGCGGCCCGCCGAACCATCGCCTTCTACTCCACCGTCCGCACCTATAAGCCGCTCTGGGAGATGCACGGGTTCGCCGACGCTGCAGCCGCCGCGGGAGACGCCTTCCGCAGCGGCGATCTCGCCGCCGTACCCGAGGCGATCCCGGACGAGATGGTCGACGCCTACACGGCGGCTGGCCCGCCGGACAAGGTTCGCGCCCGGGTCGAGGAGGCGGCGGAGCGGGGGGACGGCGTCTGGCTGACGCCGCCCACCTACTTCATCCCGCCGGAGCAGATCGGCGAGTACCAGCAGAAGATCATCGAGAGCTTCGGTTCAGGCCGGTAGGCCGTCCACGAACTTCTTCAGCTTGCCCGGATTACGCAGCGGCGCCCCATGGCCGAAGCAGACCAGCTCCGGCTCCAGCGCCGCCAGCCTGCGGGCGGACTCCCTGTTCCGCTGCGGATCCGGCGTCAGCGCCCGCTTCGGCTCATGCAGCCCCGGCACGCCGGTGTATTGATCCATGTTGGCGAGCACGTCGCCCAGGATCAGCACGCGGTCGGACTCTCGCCAGAAGGCGATGTGCCCGGCGGAGTGGCCGGGGACGTCGAGAACCTCGAAGCCCGCGAGCTCCTCGCCCTCCCCGATCACCCTGTCGACCTTGTGGCCCGGCCCGTGGAATATCCGCCAGAAGAAGTGCGCCATGAACTTGTCGGGCTGGCGCTCGTCGATCAGCTTCGGATCCTCGGCGGCCGGCACATCGAGCTCCGGGCACAGAAACGGAATTCCGAAGTGCTCGCAGACGTCGCGGCTCGCGCCCTGATGATCCGGGTGAGCGTGTGTCAGGGCGTGCGCCGTCACGCCGTGACCGTCGAGTTGCTTCAGGATGCGGCCGGTCGATTGCCGGCAGCCGGCGTCGATCAGGACGTCGCCGGCGAGATAGGCGTTGACCGCCCAGGGCAGACCCGGCAGGCACTTGATGTGCCAGACGTCGTCGGCGAGCTCCTTCATCAGTGCGCGACCCCGGTCCCGCCGCGCGGGTCGCCGCTGTGCTTCGCGAGCTCCTCCAGGCGGGCGATCTGGGTCTCTCCCTCGGCCCGCACGGGATCGTCCTCGGGCAGAGCGTCGATCAGCCGCCTGATCCTGTTGCGGACCTGAAGCGCGAAGTGGGGGGTGGAGGGCCCGGCCAGGGCCCGGATGTCCTCGACCGTCACCGGCCGGGTCAGCCGATCGGGGCGCTCCGCCTCGCTCACCTCCCGCCCTTCCCTGGAGGCGTGGGGCTGTGCTCGCTCTCGGGGGTGCCGGGCTGGGCGATGCCACCGGTCCCGTTGCCCTGGGCGCCGGCGTTGCCGATCGGGGCGAGCTCGGCCAGCTCGTCCACCTCCGCCTGCACCTGTCCGCCGATCGCGGTCGCGTCGCCCATCAGCCAGACGTGGTTGTACACGGCCCGGGTCG
This sequence comes from Solirubrobacterales bacterium, assembly GCA_036557385.1. Classification (GTDB taxonomy): domain Bacteria; phylum Actinomycetota; class Thermoleophilia; order Solirubrobacterales; family 70-9; genus DASUPK01. Next base: position 4,489 of record DATBHQ010000143.1, read on the forward strand.
GATCCGTCGCGTAGCCCGGCTTGACATCGAGCAGGAAGCTGCGGAGCTCCGGCGGCAGGGTGTCCGCGGTGTCGGTGATCAGCAGCGGTCCCCACTTCCCGCTCGAGGCCAGGGAAGCGGCGGCGGCGGCGTCGAGCGGCCGACCGGAGTTGGCGAGCTCCATGCCGTGACCCGGGTCGTTCAGATTCCAGCCGAAGGACCCGTCCGTGTAGCGGGCGAAGAAGATCGAGCTCTGCACCGCCCCGCTCGCGCCGACCCGTTGCACGCTCGCCGAGACCCGGGCGATCTGAGACACAGCGTCCTTGGAGATCACCGAGTCCGGGCCGAGGACGTAGACCGCCGAGGCGGCGTGGCGTCGCAGCGCCGTCAGGGTGGCGGCCGGGACCTGGTTTCTGCCGCCGAAGAGGACGGGATCGCCGGAGCGGGCGGCCCAGGCGGCGGCGGGCATCGCATAGCCCGGCTCGTCGGAGCTGACGATCACGATGTGGTCGGGCTCCCTCTTCATCAGCCGCTGGCGGAGCTGGTCGATCGAATTGGCGACCTCGGCGGGCGAGTCGCCGTGCAGCTCGCCGGCGCGGAATCCGGAAGGGACCGCCGCGCCGCCGACCGAGAAGACGGCCGTATCGTCGGCGGCCGGCGCGCCACGTGGCTTGAGCTGCGCCAGTGCCTGGCTGGTCGGGTCCGGGACCGAGCCCGTTCCGCTGACGAGCACGGGGATCCGATTCGGCGGCCCGGACAGCACCGAAGCGGCGATGCCGGCCTGCCACTCGTCGTCCGGCACCACGATGGCCGCCTCGACGGGCCTCCCTCCGGGCGCCGGCGGATGGGTCGCGAGCGCCGCGGCCGCTGCGTCGGCCGTCGGGTCCGGACCGCTGATCCTGGTGGTGTTACGGGTCGCCACCAGCGGGAACCCGAGCGTTCCGACCGGGGTCTCCTGCTCGTTGTCCGTCGCGACGGCGATCGTCACCACGCGGGTCTCTCCATTCCCTCCACCGCCGAACGGATCGATGGCGATCAGCGCGATGACGACCGCTGCGATCAGCACCCCGGCGGCGGCGATCAAGCCCGTCGTCCCCGGGCGCCGCGAGAGCTCGGAGCGAAGCCGATCGATGCGGTCCTTGGAGGGTCGGGGCACGCGCACGGCGGCGAAAGCTACCCCCAACCCCGGGACCTTCCTTCTCTGTGGGCGCCTGGCGACCACCAATCAGGAAGGTCCAGGGGGTTCGTGGTAAGTGGCAGGTTCCACTTACGGGTCCAGTAGACTGGTTGACTGACCAGTCAATCGGTTTTGATCATCGAAAGGCAGGCCCGAGGAAATGGATTTCGCCCTCTCTGACGAGCAGCGGGAGCACGCAGAGCACGTGCGCAGGTTCTCCCGGGAGGTCATCCGCCCGGTCGCGCGCAAGCACGACGAGGAGGAGAGCACCCCCTGGGAGGTGATCAAGGAGGCTCGGAGGTGGGGACTGCAGGGCCTCGAGCACATGCAGAAGATGGGCACCGATCCCGACGGTCAGTACGGGATCATCACCGCCGAGGAGCTCCACTGGGGATGCGCCGGGATCGCCCTCTCCATCCAGGGCTCCGGGCTGGCGGCCGCCGGAATCGCCGCCTCGGGCACTCCCGAGCAGATCGCGGAGTGGGTGCCCCAGTGCTTCGGCACCGATGACGAGATCGCGCTGGGCGCCTACGCAGTCACCGAGCCGCAGGCCGGCTCCGACGTGAAGAGCCTTCGCACGACGGCGAAGCTCGATGGCGATGAATGGGTCCTGAACGGCACCAAGGTCTTCATCACCAACGGGGGAATCGCCGACGTGCACGTCGTCGTCGCCACCGTCGACCCGGAGCTCGGCCATCGCGGCCAGGCCTCCTTCGTGGTCGGCCCGGAGACCCCGGGCCTGAGCCAGGGCAAGAAGGAGTCGAAGATCGGAATCCGCGCCTCGCACACCGCCGAGGTGATCCTCGAGGACTGCCGCGTCCCGGCCGAGAACCTGCTCGGCGGGATGGACAAGCTGAACCGCAAGCTCGAACGCGCCCGCTCGGGACAGAAGGGCGGTTCCTCGAACGCCCTCGCGACCTTCGAGATGACCCGGCCGATCGTCGGCGCCTCGGCGCTCGGGATCGCGCAGGCGGCCTACGAGTGGACGCTCTCCTACCTGTCTGACCAGACCATCGGCGGCACGCCGGCGCTGGAGGAGCAGCGGATCCAGCAGGTGCTCGCCGACGTCGCCACCGAGATCGATTCGGCGAGGCTGCTGGTTCGGCGCGCGGCCTGGATGGGCCGTAACGGGATCCCGATGACGGGCGGGCAGGGCTCGATGTCCAAGCTCAAGGCGGGCGACGTGACCATGTGGGCGACGACCACCCTGATGGATCTGGTCGGCCCGTACGCGCAGAGCACGGAGTGCCCGCTCGAGAAGTGGTTCCGCGACGCGAAGATCTACCAGCTGTTCGAGGGCACGGCCCAGGTGCAGCGGCTGGTGATCTCGCGGATGCAGGCTCGCACCTACCAGGAGCGCTTCGCGGAAGCTGTCGAGATCGGCACCCGGGCGACGAACGGGAAGGTCTCCCCCGAGCCCGTTGCGGCCGCTTAGACGGCTGCAACCCCCGTTTCAGTTCGCCCGTCCGCGGGCGTTCACCCTTTGACGCGGAGATGACTCAACGGAAGCGGCTGACATTGGCGCTCTGCGGCGCCCTGCTGGTCTGCGCCTGCGCCATCGCCGTGGGCAGCGCTTCGGGCCAGAGCCTCCAGCAGAAGCTGGATGCGACGCAGGGCAAGCTCTCCCACGTCAAGGCGCATGCCGGTGTGCTGACGACGAGGATCAGCCATGAGTCGGCACAGCTCGACCGGCTCACGGGCGTGGTCGCCGACCTGCGCAACAAGGAGGCCACGGTCGCCGCGCAGCTCGCCCAGAAGCAGTCCGAGCTCGAGCAGGCGCAGGCGCAGCTCCGCCATCTCAAGCTGCGGCTCCGCGATGCCGTCCAGATCCTCGAGCAGCGACTCGTCGCGATCTACGAATCGAGTGAGCCGGACCTGATCACCGTCCTCCTTCAGGCCCACGGCTTCGACGACCTGCTCGCCCGCACGCAGTACATGCGGACGCTCCAGGACCAGGACAACGACATCGTCGGCAGGGTCCGCGCGCTCCGCAACCAGATGCAGGTCACCGTCAACACGGTGAAGGCCGCCCGCGATCAGATCGCCGCGCGCAAGCAGCAGCTCGAGGCGACCAGGTTGAAGCTGCGGAAGCGGACGGACGAGCTCGCCGCCGCGCGGCGCATGCAGCACTCCACCCTGATGCAGGTCCGCAAGCAGCAGGAGAACCTCGAGGGCGATCTCTCACACATCTCAGAGAAGATCGCCGAGCAGCTCGCGCAGCAGACGGGCTCGCTTCCCGCCGGCCCGGTTCGGGCCGGGAGCGGCCAGTTCATCTGGCCCGTCAACGGCCCGGTCGTCTCCGGTTTCGGGATGCGCTGGGGACGGATGCACGAGGGAATCGACATCGCGGTCCCGACAGGCACCCAGATTCGCGCGGCCGCCTCCGGGACGGTCTCGATCGCCGGGGTGGAGAGCGGCTACGGGAACTACACCTGCATCGATCACGGCGGCGGGCTCTCCACCTGCTACGCGCACCAGGAGCGGATCCTGGTCTCGACCGGTCAGCACGTCTCGCAGGCGCAGATCGTCGGCATCTCCGACTGCACCGGTCACTGTCTTGGTCCGCACGTGCACTTCGAGGTGCGTGTGAACGGCCAGGCGGTGGACCCACTCGGTTATCTGTAGGACTTCATCCGCGTTAATCGGTAGGCCGCAATATGCGGCATTAGAACACGCGTTTACCTCGCTATTGGGGTTTTTATAGTCCGACCGATGCGGCACGATTCAGGCACCGTGAGTGCGCGCAAGTGGCGCGCCGCGCGAGTCGGGGAGTCTCACGCGGCGGGCCGAACGAAGACCCCAGATAGCTTCATCGTCGGCGTCGGAGCCTCCGGCGGGCTGCTCGCCGGCGCGGCGATCGTCTTCGTCACGCTGATCGGCGTCGTCTCCTTCAACGTCTGGCCCTCGGCCGCGGGGCTCTCCTCCAGCGGCGGCAACGTCGAACTGAGCGCGAGCCCCCCGTCCGGCGGTGGTGGCGGTGGCCACCATGGCGCTCCCCTGAGCGCCGCGTCCGGTCAGCTCGCCTCGGCCAGCGTGGCGGTCGCCGGCGGTGGCGGTGGCGCCGCCGGGCGCGGAGGCCCCTCCGGTGGTGGCGGCGGCAATAACAACGGCGGCGGCGGCGCGGGCGGCCATCTGGGCGCCGGCGGCCCCGCTCCCTCGGGCAACACGCCCGCGACGCCACCCAGCCCCGGCGGCGGGTCCGGCGGCGGCTCCGGCAGCGGGTCGACTCCCCCGCCGGCGACCGGCGAGCAGATCCCGGGTGACGACGGCTCGAAGTCACCGAGCGGCCGCGACGACGATCGCACGGACAAGCCCGAGCTGCCGAGCCTCCCCATCGGCGACGGCGACCACCACGATGGCGACCACCACCATGGCGACCACGGGCATCACGATCATTCCGGTGACTACCCGACACAGCCCCCCACGAGTGGATCCGATGATGACTCCGACCACTCGGGAGACCACGGGGGCTGCCGGGGGAGGAACGGCTCGCATGGCCGGGATCACAGCCGGGGCGGCTGGCCCTCCTCCAGCTCCTCCTCGTCGTCCTCTTCCTCCAGCCGGAGCTGGAGCCACGACTCGGGCTCGTGGTCCGGGCACGGCCGGAGCCACGGCTACCACCACTAGGTCCGACTACCGACTCGGTCCAGGCGCGGCCAGCTCGCGCTCGAGCCAGCGCAGCGCCGCACCCTGAAGCTCCGCGTCGTGCTGCACGGTGGTGTGGGCGCCGCCCGGTGCGATGAGGAGCTTGCGCGGGTCACCGGCGCGCTCGTAGAGCTGCTCGGAATGATCGCTCGGGATCTGGGTGTCGCCCTCGGCGTGCATGAGGATCAGCGGCCGGGGTGCGATCCGCTCGACCGCCCGATCGATGTCCTGCGAGATCAGCCATGCCTCGAGAGCGACGGGATCGGCCACGCGCATCTCCAGGCGGCCGCTGTGCACTCCGCTCGCGAGGTGGTCCTGGCCCGCCGGGCAGATCGCGATCACGCCGGCGATCTCCTCCGAGGCCGCGGCCGCCTGGATCGCGAGGAACCCGCCGAGGCTGGAGCCGCGAACGGCGATCCTCTCCGAGTCGACGCCGTCCTGCGACGCCAGCAGGCGGGCCATGGCGATCACGTCCTCGACGGCGTCGCCCGACATCGG
>DATBHQ010000144.1:0-5374 GCA_036557385.1 Solirubrobacterales bacterium
CCTTTGCTAACCTGCCGCGCGTTCTTCCGCTGAATCTCCGCCAACGCACATAGGACGGAGATCGGGGGACCCAGTAGTTGGGGCGAATCGCGGTCAGTACGCCGCGTAGCGCGATCTTTCAGCGCGAGCCCGTCAGCTAACCCCGTAAGCAACGAAAGAGGAAGGTTTGACGAGCAACCGAACAAGTCGTGCGATCGCGGGTCTGGCATGCGCCGCCGCCCTCTGCGTGGCCGCGCCGGCCGCGAGCGCGCAGACCGGGGGCAGCCCGGTGCCGGGCGGCACTGCCGCTCCGCCCGCCGCGCCGACCGCGCAGCCGAGCTCCTCGCCGAGCTGGAGCGTCTTCAAGAAGGCCACCTGGTACGGCCCCGGCCTCTGGGGCAGGACGACCTCCTGCGGGACGTTGCTCACGCCGAGGACCATCGGCGTCGCCCACAAGAAGCTCCCCTGCGGGACGACAGTGACCTTCAGCTATGCCGGGCGCAGTGTGACCGCGACGGTCATCGACCGCGGACCGTTCCGCAAGGGCTATGCGTGGGATCTGACCAAGAAGACCGCCAAGCGGGTCGGCTTCCTGGCCAAGGGCGCCGGCAAGATCCACGCGACGGTCACGCCCGCGGCGTAGCCGTCTAGGCAGCGACGTCCCGGCGAACCGCCGGGTCCCCCTCCTGCGGCAGGGCCGCGACGGAGGCGAACAGGCTCTCGAACTCGGCCAGCGCCAGCTCGGCGACGGCGTCGAGGATCTCCTCGTCCGACCAGCCCGCCTCCCGCGCCTCCTCGACCAGATGATGGGGAGGGCGCTGGGTGGGGTCCAGCGTCTCCTTCAGGAGGGTGAGCAACGCGGCCTCCTTCTCGTCCGAGGAGGTGAAGTTGCGGGCACGGGCGACCTCATCGAGGCCGAGCCCGGCAACCTTCGCCGTGTGCGCGTACTGCGTCAGGGTGTATGGGTCATGCCGCCACTCGGCGACCGCCAGCCCGATGCGCTCGCGCGTGGCGCGAGGCAGCTTGGTCGAGCGGAGCTCGGTGCGAAGGCGGGTGTAGCCGCGTAGGGCGGCCGGTGACTCGGCGAGCACGCCGAGGAACTTGGAGACGGCACCGCCGGCCGTCTGAATGCTCTTGATGAGAGGGGCGCTTCCGTCCGGCGCGGTGAGCTCATCGTGGATGTGGAAGCGACTGACGTCTGTCTTTACGGTCATTTCCTCGATCCGCCGTTTACGAAGGGGTTACTTTACTTTTAGCCGGTTACTTACGCCTCGTAAGTGTACAGGCACGTTCAAGTTTCTGCCTTTTCCTACGAAGCGATTGCAGCCGTGGATGTGTCACGCCGCTAACTTGTCCGCCCGATGGCCGACACGCCGACCAATGCGAAGGAGGCGATCTCGTTCTGCGAGGAGAACGACGTCCGGTTCGTCCGCCTCTGGTTCACGGACCTGCTCGGCCAGCTGAAGAGCTTCTCGATCCATGCCGCCGAGCTCGACGACGCCTTCGAGGGCGGCATGGGCTTCGACGGCTCCTCGATCACCGGGTTCAACCCGATCGAGGAGTCCGACATGATCGCCATGCCGGATCCGACGACGCTCCGCCTGATCCCCTGGCGGGTGGAGGAGACGAACCGCACCGCGCGCATGTTCTGCGACATCCGGGTGCCCGGGGGCGAGCCTTACGAGGGGGACCCCCGCTGGATCATGAGGAGGGCGCTCGAGCGAGCCAAGGAGATGGGCTTCGACGACTACTTCATCGGCCCCGAGCTCGAGTACTTCTACTTCCGCTCCGCCAGCCCGGAGGACGGCACTCCTGAAGTACTTGATGAGGGCGGGTACTTCGACCTGACCACCTTGGACGCCGGCTCTGACGTCCGCCGCGAGACCGTCCTGGCTCTCGAGCAGCTCGGGATCCACGTCGAGTACACCCACCACGAGGTGGGGCCTTCCCAGCACGAGGTGGACATGCGCTACAAGGGCGCGCTCGCGATGTCCGACGACTGCATGACGTACCGGATCACCGTCAAGGAGTACGCGATGAAGTACGGCTGGCACGCCACCTTCATGCCGAAGCCGCTCGAGGGCGAGAACGGCTCGGGGATGCACGTCCACCAGTCACTGTCCAAGGACGGCGGCAACGCGTTCTTCGATGGCGACGACCAGTACTTCCTCTCGGATACCGCCAAGGCGTTCATCGCCGGTCAGCTCAGGCACGCCCGCGAGATCTCCCCGCTCTTCGCGCAGTGGGTCAATTCCTACAAGCGGCTAGTCCCCGGCTATGAGGCCCCGGTCTACCTCTCCTGGTCACGCCGCAACCGTTCGGCGCTGATCCGGGTGCCGCTCTACCACCCCGGCAAGGAGCGGGCGACCCGGGCGGAGCTGCGCTGCCCGGACCCGGCCTGCAACCCCTACCTCTGCTTCGCGGGAATGCTGCACGCGGGCCTCGAGGGCATCGAGCACGGCTACGAGCTTCCCGAGCCGATGGAGCAGAACCTCTACCACCTGACGCCGGAGGAGCGGCACCGGCGCGGCATCGAGCAGCTGCCCGAGACGCTCGGCGAGTCGATCGAGATCGCCGCCGAGTCCGAGCTCGTCCTCCGCATCCTCGGCGAGCACGCCTTCAACCGCTTCATCGAGATCAAGCGGCAGGAGTGGGAGGACTACCGCGTGCGGGTCACGCCGTACGAGATCGAGCAGTTCCTCCCGATTCTCTGACGCTGGGGGCGGGCGGGTCCTGTCGCCCGCAGCTACGTCAGAGCAGGTCGGCCAATTCGGATGGGTCCGTGACCGGGGCCTTGCACGTGAAGTGCTCGCAGACGTAGGCCGCCGCCCTGCCCTCGACGGCGGGTCGTTCGCGGAGCAGCTCCGGGCGTTCTGAGCCCTCCGGGCCACCCGCAAGGACGATGTGCGGGCGGTGGGCCGAGCGGACCACCCGCGCCAGTTCGTCCAGGCCGGCGGATACGTCCCCGCCGTTCGATGGCGCGACCAGGGCGACCTCGCGCACGGGGGAGAGGTGGAAGTCGATCGCCTGGAGCAGGTGGCCGAAGGCGTCGGGATGCCTGGCGGCGGCGGGCGCGAAGAGGCGCACCGTGGCGATCGCGCGCTCCTCGTAGTCGCCCTCACCGGTCAAGGCGGCGAGCCGAAGCAGGCCGTAGGCCGCTGCGGAGTTCCCCGAGGGAATCGGATGGTCGCCGACGTCCTTGCGGCGGGCGATCAGCTCCTCGTGGTCGTTCGAGGTCGTGAAGAACCCGCCACGCTCGTCGTCGGCGAAGCGCTCGATCATCTGATCGGCGGTCTCCCGCGCCGCGTCGAACCAGCGCACCTCGAGGGTGGCCTCGTAGAGGCGCAGGAGGGCCTCGACCAGGAAGGCGTGGTCCTCGAGGTAGGCGTTGAGGCGCGCCTCGCCGTCCTTCCAGGTGCGGCGCAGGTGCCCGTCTGAGTCGCGCATCGACTCCCAGACGAAGCGGGCGCAGGCCGAGGCGGCGTCGAGATAGTCCTGGCGACCCAGGGCGGCGCCGGCGTCGGCGAGCGCCGCGATCATCAGGGCGTTCCAGGAGCAGATCCGCTTGTCGTCGAGCCCCGGGCGGACGCGCCGGTCGCGCCGGGCGTAGAGGGCCGTCCGGGCATCGTCGAGCTCGGTGGGGCGCTGGGCACTCGCGCCGAGGGGCACGTGCAGGATGTTCCGGCCCTCGAAGTTCCCGGCCGGGCTCACGCCCCAGTAGCCGAGCACGCGCTCGATGGCATCCGCCGAGACCCCGGCCTCGGCGAGCGCCGTCCGCATCTCCTCCTCGTCCCAGACGTAGAAGCGCCCCTCCTCGCCCTCGGAGTCGGCGTCCAGCGCCGAGAGGAAGCCGCCCTCCGGCCCGCGCATCTCGCGCAGCGCCCAGTCAAGCGTCTCCTCGCAGACCCGCCGCCAGCGCTCCTCTCCCATCACCTGCCAGCCGTGCAGGTAGGCGCGCGCGAGCAGCGCGTTGTCGTAGAGCATCTTCTCGAAGTGGGGGACGAGCCAGGTGGCGTCCACCGAGTAGCGGGCGAAGCCACCGCCGAGCTGGTCGTAGATCCCGCCGTGGAGCATCTTGTCGAGCGTGAGGCGCACCGGGTCGCTCTGCCCGCGGTCGAGCAGGAACTCGAGGGCGCTCGCGGGTGGGAACTTCGGCGCGCCGCCGAAGCCGCCGTTGGAGCGGTCGAAGCTCGACTGGAGGCCCGACAGCGCCGCCGCCAGGACCGACTGGTCGAGCGGTTCCTGCGACTGCTCGACCCGGCCGACCGCGCCGAGCGACTCCCGGATCTGCGTCGAGGCCTCTCGCAGCTCCTCGCGCTGGTTCCGGTAGGCGCCGGCGGTCGCCTCGAGCACCTGCCGGAAGCTCGGCATCCCCTGCCGCGGCTCGGGCGGGAAGTAGGTGCCGCCGTAGAACGGGACGCCCTCGGGGTCGAGGAACACTGTCAGCGGCCAGCCGCCCTGCCCGGTCATCCCCTGGACCGCCTCCATGTAGATGTCGTCGACGTCCGGCCGCTCCTCGCGGTCGACCTTGACCGGCACGAAGGCCTCGTTGATCAGCCTCGCGGTCGCGGAGTCCTCGAAGGACTCACGCTCCATCACATGGCACCAGTGACAGGCCGAGTAGCCGATCGAGAGCATGATCGGCTTGTCCTCCTGCGTCGCCAGCTGGAGTGCCTCCGGGCCCCAGGGGCGCCAGTCGACCGGGTTGTCCTTGTGCTGGAGGAGGTAGGGGCTGGTTTCCTCGGCGAGGCGATTGGCCATCGATTCGAGAGTACCCAGCGGTCTGCATATGATGCGATCACAGCGACAGGTGGAGGCTCGATGAAGGACCTCACGGTGATCATGGACGACCAGCCCGGGAAGCTGGCTGACCTGGGTGAGGCGACCGGCAAGGCGGGGGTGAACATCGTCGGGCTCTGCGCAATGGTCGGGGACGGCAAGGGGTTCATCCACCTCCTCGTCGAGGACGCCGACGCGGCCCGTGGGGCCCTGGAGGAGGCGGGGATCAGCGTCGCCGACGAGCGCGAGGCCGTCGTGGTCGATCTGCACGACAAGCCGGGGGCGATGGGGGGGATCGCGAGGGACCTCGCCGAGGCCGGGGTGAACATCGACGTCGCGTACACGATCTTCACCGGCGTGCGACTGGTGATCCTCACCGAGGACGTCGAGGCGGCCCACCAGGCGCTCGATCTGAACGGCGCCTCGGGTTAGGCCAGCTCGCGGCTGAGCGCTCTAAGAGCCGCTGACGTCTGAGGCGAACGCCTCGAACGCGGCCACGTAGCGGTCGATGTGCTCCTGCTCGTGGGCGATCGAGAGCGTCCACTCCTCCTCGACGCCCGGCGTCATGAAGATGCCGTGGTTCATGTGGTAGAGCCAGGCGAGGGTGGCGAGGTCG
>DATBHQ010000145.1:0-3000 GCA_036557385.1 Solirubrobacterales bacterium
TTCGCGAACGAGCGGGTCTGGCTCTTCCTGGCGACGGAGCTGTATGACTCGCCGCAGCGGCAGACCACCGATGAGCGGATCGAGGTGGTCGAGTTCCCGCTCACCGAGATCGATACGGCGATCGAGCGCTGCGAGGACGCCAAGTCGCTGATCGGGCTGTTGATGCTGAAGGACCTCATCTAGGGATCCGGGCCATCGGGAAGGGACCGGTGCGTCGCCGGGGAATTAGTGGTGCATGGCCACGATTGCGCCGCCGCGCGACGCGGCAGCCGCGGCGAAACCCTCCGAGCGCTACGAAGCGCTCGTACTGGACTTCCTCGCCTATCTGGAGTTCGAGCGCGGGCTCTCGCGCAACACGCTCGCTGCCTATCGGACCGATCTGCTCCAGTTCGGGCGCTTCCTGGCGGAGCGCGGGCGCGACGCCACCAGCGCGACTCCCGGCGACCTCTCGGACTTCCTCGCCGATCTGGCCCGGGGGGACGGCGACGAGCGCCCGCCGGCTTCGACGGCGACCGTTCACCGCAAGGCGGCGTGCCTTCGCTCGTTCTACCGGCACCTCCGCCGCGAGGAGGCGATCGAGGACGATCCCGCCGCTCGACTCGAGACCCCGCGCCGAGGCAAGAAGCTGCCGGAGGTCCTGAGCTACGCGGAGGTGCAGCGTCTGCTCGCCCAGCCGCGGGGCGACGAGCCGACCGTCGTGCGCGACCGTGCCCTCCTCGAGCTGATGTACGCGTCGGGCCTGCGTGCCTCCGAGACGATCTCGCTCGAGGTCTCGGACGTCGACCTGGAGCACGGAGTCGTGCGCGCCAAGGGCAAGGGGTCCAAGGAGCGGCTGGTGCCGGTGGGCGGCAAGGCGATCGCGGCGGCGCGCGTGTACCTGCGCGCCGGCAGGCCGAAGCTGGTGCGATCTCCGGAGGAGCGCAAGCTGTTCCTCAACTTCCGGGGAGGCCCGCTGACCCGGCAGGGGCTCTACAAGATCGTCCTGCGGCACGCCGAGTCGGCGGGCCTGGGCGACCGGATGAGTCCCCACACGCTGCGCCACTCGTTCGCCACTCACCTGCTGACCGGCGGCTGCGACCTGCGCTCGGTCCAGGAGATGCTCGGCCACGCCGACCTCTCCACCACCCAGCTCTACACACACCTCTCCGGCGAGGAGCTCAAGGAGGCCTACTTCAAGGCCCATCCGCGGGCTCATCTCTCCCACTAGCGGTCACTAGCATCGGGCGGGATGCCCGAGCTACCCGAGGTGGAGACGGTGCGTCGCCAGCTCGAGCCTGAGCTGGTGGGGAAGCGGATCACCTCCGCGACGGTGCTCGACGAGCGGCTCACCCGGCCCGAGCCGCCCGCAGGGGTGGAGCGCGCCGTGCAGGGTCGGGAAGTGACGGCGGTCGCGAGGCGGGGGAAATATTTGCTGCTCGGGCTCGAGGGCGGGAGGACGCTCGCCCTGCACCTGCGCATGACTGGGAATCTGCTGCTGCGGGACCCCGAGCACGGGGAGACGGCAGACCTGATGAGGAGCGCGGCCCGCCTCTACGAGGCGAAGCCAGAGCCCAGCCACGTGCGCGCCCGCTTCGAGCTCGACGACGGCCGGGTGCTGCTCTTCACGGACGTGCGCCGCTTCGGGCAGGCCGTGGTGCTCGACGCTGGGGATCAGCTCGATGACTTCTTCGCCTCGCGGCTCGGCGTCGAGCCGCTGTCCGGCGAGCTCACCGCGGAGCGCCTGCTGGAGCTGGCCGCTGACCGGAAGGCTCCGCTCAAGTCCTTCCTCCTCACCCAGTCGCGGATTGCGGGGATCGGCAACATCTACGCCGACGAGGCGCTCTGGCGGGCGAGGCTCCATCCCCTCTCGCCGGCGGGGTCGATGAAGCTCGAGCACGCGGAGCGGCTGGTGGAGGGGATCGTGGGGGCGCTGCGGGCCGGACTCGACCATGGTGGCGCCAGCATCGACGACTATCTCGACTCGCGCGGGGAGCGCGGCTCGATGCAGGACGAGTTCCTGGTGCACACCCGTGAGGGGGAGCCGTGCCTGCGGCCGCCCGAGGAACACCGACCGTCGCCCCCGCCGGTGATCCAGCGGATCGTGGTGGGCGGGCGCTCGACCTACTACTGCCCGAACTGCCAGGAGCGGCTGCGGCGGCGGCCGCGGCGGCGGAAGGCGGTGCGGAGGTCGGGACGCAGGGCGGGGGCGAGGTGAGCGAGCCGCCGCCCCTGCCCGACGGGTTCTCCGTCGGGCACTGGTCCGACGCGGCCGGTGGGACGGGCTGCACGGTGATCCTGCCGCCCGCGGAGGCGCGCGGAGGGGTGTGCGTGCACGGGGGTGGGCCGGGCACCCGGGAGACCGACGTCCTCGGCCCGCTCGCCAACGCCCAGGAGGCGAACGCGGTGCTGCTCACGGGCGGCAGCGCCTTCGGCCTGGCCGCGGCGGACGGGGTGGTGCGCTGGCTGGAGGAGCACGGGCGGGGCTACTTCACTCCGTACGGGCGCGTGCCGCTGGTGCCCGCCGCGGTGATCTACGACCTGCCGTCGGGCTCGGGCCCGGAGGCCCGGCCCGGGCCGGAGGCCGGCTACGCGGCGTGCGAGGCGGCCGGGTCGGGCGTTCCCGCCCGCGGTACGGTGGGTGTCGGGACGGGCGCGACGGTCGGCAAGCTGCTCGGGCGCGACCGGGCCCGGCCGGGCGGCGTCGGCTACGCGGCGCTCGTCACCGGGACGGGGCACACCGTGGCCGCCCTGGCGGCGGTGAACGCCGCGGGCGACGTGATCGACGAGGACGGCTCGGTGCTCGCCGGGCCGCGCGGGGAGGAGGGCGAGGTGCTGCGGGGCGCCGAGCTGGTCGCGGCGATGTCGGAGCCGCCGCAGTTTCGGGTCCCGGAGGGGAACTCGACGCCGGTCTGCGTCTGCACGGACGCGTCGCTCGACAAGCGGGGCTGCTCGATGGTGGCGCGTGCCGCCACGGCCGGCCTGGGACGGGCGGTCGATCCGGTCTTCACGCCGGTGGACGGA
>DATBHQ010000146.1:0-2255 GCA_036557385.1 Solirubrobacterales bacterium
CTGGCGCGGGTTGGCCATCCCGGTCGTGTCCCCGAAGGCGACCTCCTCGCAGCCGAAGCCGACGAGCTGATCGGCGATCTCGAAGACGCGGTCCTGTGGCACCTCGCCCTCGTAGGGGCAGCCGAAGCTGGTCGAGATCACCCCCTCGCAGCGCAGTCCGGCCTCGCGCGCGGAGCCGATCGTTCCCCGGAGGTCGGCCAGGGACTCGGCGATCGAGCTGTTCACGTTCTTCCGGTTGTGGGTCTCCGAGGCCGAGAGGAAGAAGTTCGCCTCCTGGAAGCGATCCCGGAACCGCAGCGCGTTCTCGAGGCCCTTCCGGTTGGGAATCAGGACGGAGTAGGCCACCCCGGCCACCGGCTCGAAGCGGGTCAGCACCTCCGCCCCGTCGGCCAGCTGCGGGATCACGTCGGGGCGGACGAACGAGGTGAGCTCGATCCGCCGCAGCCCGGCCTTGCCCAGCAGGCCGATCAGCCGGACCTTCTCCTCGGTCGGGATCACCTCGGGTTCGTTCTGGAACCCGTCGCGGGGCCCGACCTCGCGGATCTGAACGTCTGTGGGCAGCCGGTCTGCCATCACCGTCAGCGTAACCTGGCGCCGCGCGGCAGCTCCTCGATCGGATGGCCGATCCGGAGCCATGCCTGCCCCGTTGGGGATACTGAGCGGCGGTGTCGGAGGAGAACATGGACATCGTCCGGGCCTTCCTGGACGCCGGCGAACGGCGCGATTGGACGCGACTCGCGGAGCTAGCTGATCCTGAAGTCGAGCTGCTGGGGACCGTCGGCGGCGTCGAGGAGGGGCGGGTGACCCGAGGACTTGCCGATGTGATCCGCGAGGTCGACGAGGAGGACCGCGAGGCCTGGGAGGAGCGCCGGCTCGAGCCGGTGGAGTTCCTGGATGCCGGGGACGAAGTCGTCGTGTTCTTGCACGAATTCCGGCGAGGGAAGAGCAGTGGGGTCGAGTTGGAGGTCGACACGGCCGTCATCTACACAGTGCGAGAGGGACGGGTGACGCGCATGCAGGGATACATGGATCGCGCAGCAGCCCAGAAGGCCGCCGGGCTGCTGGATTAGCGCCGGTTAACTGCCGGTCACCGAGCCGATCTCGATCACGCGGCGCTCGTGCGTGCCGACGCCGATCGTTCGCTCGCCCTCCTTGACCTCGACGTCGAAGCGCAGCTTGCGGCCGTCCGCCACCTCGCGGAGCTTCGCGTGGGCGGTGCAGGTCTGGCCCTCCGCCGCGGCCGCGACGTGCTTCACGCAGACCTCGAAGCCGACCGTCGCCTTGCCCTCCTCGAGGTGCTCGAGCGAGAGGATCGCGGCGTTGCGCTCGATCATCCCGATCATGCCCGGCGTCGAGAGCACGCTCGCGCCGATCGTGCCGCCAACGTCCGTCAGCAGGCGCCCGTCGACCACGAACTCGTCGCTGCGCTCTATTCCGGGTTCGAGCGCCACTAGACCATGCCCAGCCCGCCGGAGACGCCGAGGGTCTCACCGGTGACGTAGGAGGAGTCGTCCGAGGCCAGGAAGGCGACCGCCGCCGCCACCTCCTCGGGCTGCCCGAGCCTCCTCAGCTGGGTCCCGGACTTCATCGTCTCGATGATCTTCTCGCCGATCTCGCCGAACTCCTTGGCCTGCATCAGCAGGGGCGTCTCGATCGGGCCGGGCGCGATCGCATTGGCGGTGATGTTGAAGCGGGCGCCCTCGCGGGCCATCACCTTGGTGAAGCCGATCACCCCGGCTTTCGCAGCCGAGTAGACGGCCGAGCCCTTGGACCCGACTCGGCCCGCCTCCGAGGCGATGTTGACGATCCGCCCGTAGCCGGCTTCCTGCATGCCGGGCAGGGACGCGTAGGTGCAGTTGAGGACGCCCCGCAGGTTCACGCCGATCACCTTCTCCCACTGCTCGGGGGTCGTTTGGGTGAAGAAGCCGAACTCGTCGGTGCCGGCGTTGTTGACCAGGATGTCGAGCGGCTTGCCCGCGCTGTCGACGGCCGCCTGCGCCGACCCGAGATCGGTCACGTCGAGCTGGATCGGCAGGCCGGAGATCTCCCCGGCCACCTCGGTGGCGCCGTCCAGGTTGAGGTCCCCGATCGTCACCTCGGCGCCCTCGGCGGCCAGCCGGCGGGCGACCGCGGCGCCGATGCCGCTCGCGCCGCCCGTGACCAGTGCCTTCTTTCCCTCGAGCCTCATGCCGACGGGGAGCCTATTCGCGGCGCCCCCCATATGTAGCCTTGCTCGCCGGTGGCTGAGCCAATTC